>NZ_JANPLS010000360.1:0-4201 GCF_031422475.1 Chamaesiphon sp. VAR_48_metabat_403 | reverse complement strand
CCCCAACCACCCCCTCTTGCTTATATAAACACACCAAAAAAAAAAACAATTCTCCGTTCCTTTAATTTCGTTTGTTGGGTTGTGGGGGTGGGGGGGGGGGGGGGGGGGGGGGGGGGGGGGCACTGGGAGTGTTTATTACTCCCACAATCCCCACGCCTCCCACACTCCCCACACCTCCCACACTCCCCACACCTCCCACACTCCTCCCCGCTCCGAACTCCCATCTCCCATTTCCCCTATGACAATCGAAAACCTGAATACGCGCGGACACCTACTCACCGAACAAGTAAATATCAATAGTGCCAACCTCGATCGACTCAGCACCCTAGAACTAGTAGACTTATTCAATAAAGAAGATATCAACACCCTCAAAGCGATCGCAGGTGCTAGAGTCGAATTAGCCAATGCGATCGATACCATTGCCGATTCCCTGCGCCAAGGCGGACGCTTATTCTACATCGGCGCGGGTACCAGCGGGCGATTGGGAGTTCTCGATGCGGCAGAGTGTCCCCCCACATTCTGTACCCCACCAGATCTCGTCCAAGGCATTCTCGCAGGCGGCGCGGGTGCATTAATTAAAAGTTCCGAAGGCTTAGAAGATATCGCCAGCGATGGCGCGGCGGCGATGGTAGAACGCAATGTCGGCGTACATGATGTGGTAGTGGGAATTACCGCAGGCGGTACCACTCCTTACGTCCACGGGGCGATCGCATCTGCCAAACAACGTGGAGCCAAGACCGTATTTATCGCCTGCGTGCCTGCAAATCAGGTCGCTAGCATCGCCGATATCGAGATTAGATTACCCGTCGGCGCGGAAATTTTATCGGGTTCCACGCGGCTAAAATCGGGCACTGTGACGAAGATGGCTTTAAATATTCTCTCGACTGGCGCGATGGTAAAGTTGGGTAAAGTATATGGAAATCGGATGGTCGATGTTGCCGTTACTAATACCAAATTACTCGATCGGGCGTTGCAAATGATTCAAGATTTGACGCAATTAGAACGCGATGCAGCGCAGGAATTATTAGCAGCTAGCGGTAAATCTGTTAAAGTGGCTTTATTAATGCACTGGACGAAGGTAGATCGATCGCAAGCCGAAGCAATTCTCGCCCAAAATCACGGACAATTACGATCTGCTGTCGATAGTTTATAGTTATCGTATTTCTCGAACGGTTGGTGAATCCAGGGATTATTGGGGAGATAACTAATATAGTAATCGGGGATATATAGCGAAGTAGCTTTATACCAAAGTACTGCCGTTTTTAGTGCCTGAATCTCTGGATAAAGATCGCGCAACCAAATGGTTGTCTGTTGTAAAGTCACACCAGAATCTACCAAGTCATCGACTAATAATACCCGATCGCCCAACCGCTCGGTAGTCATCGTAATCTGACTGGCGATCGCGAGTTTACCTCGTTGTCGATCGCCATTGCCACTATAAGAACTAGCCGCTAAAATTGCTAAAGGTCGATCGAAGATCCGCGACAAAATATCGCCGACTCGCAATCCACCTCTAGCCAGACAAACAATCTGATTGAATTCATACTCAGATTGATAAATTCGCTCGGCTAATTGCTCGATCGACTGGTGGTATTCATCCCAAGATACATCTAAATCGAACATATGTAATATTCTGTTTTAGCAATTATACCAGTGTAGTGACATCTAAGCCATTATGAATTAATAACATCAAAGCTTAATCCACATTCAAATTCATTAAGGCTCTTGGTTGTAGCTCGATTAATGCTGGCATCGATAAAAACTCATCCTTCCAGGCAAATACAGAGTTCATCCTTCTAGAGTAGAAATCATCATAATCTACTTAAAGCTAACAACATTAGTGCGAATTAACACTCCGTCGAACCATCTTTTGAGATCTAGCATTTCTAGATTTAAATTCGGCCTACATAGTTGTCCGAGAATGCCAGAATCAATGAGAATAATCATTCTGCACTATAAAGCTTTTGTCCGCTGGGGCGTTGGTCATCTAGAATTTGTTTAAATATATTAGATTCTTGTTTGGCATTTTTATCTCTAGCTAGCTGTTCCCAACGGTTATTAAATGTCTGAAGCTTTCTGGCTAGATCTGCCCGATACTCGATCTCTGCTTGTGGAATTTTTGGTTCTAAGCTGAAGTTGCATCGCTCTGGGGTGCTAGGCTGTTTTAATTCCTCTTGTAAAATTTTCAGATCGATCGAGTCGATCTGGATTTGCTGCTCTGTACCAGATAAAATCATCTCACTATCTGTCGAGTTCTCGCCTGGAACGATGGCAATAATACATTTAGAAAGATCTACAATCTTTCCGCTAGGTAGTTGAATTGGTTGGAGCATAACAACACATCTACTCTCTCAATCTATCCTTAAATTATAGCCACATCTAACTCAATTCTTTCATCGCGATCGGGCAAATCCCAACCCTACGAAAGATTTCAGCCGCCATCCTTCCACTAGATCGAATTGAAATTACAGGATCTGAGTATCTCGATCGCGATGCCTGAAACCCGATATACTAGCCACTAGCCATTCCTCACGACCCACTAATATATGACTCGTTTAGCACTCCTGAGTGTATCTGACAAAACCGGACTGATTGAATTTGCCCGTCAATTAGTCGAAAAATTTGACTTTGAGCTTGTCAGTAGTGGTGGAACCGCTCAAGCTTTGAAAGCCGAAGGGATTCCCGTAATGAAGGTGGCTGAATATACGGGCGCGCCGGAAATTTTGGGCGGACGGGTGAAAACGTTGCACCCGAAAATACATGGGGGGATTCTGGCGCGTCGAGATCTACCCGAACATTTAGCAGATCTGGAGCAGCATCAAATTCGCCCGATCGATCTAGTGGTCGTTAATTTATATCCTTTCGCGGCGACGATTAGTAAACCTGGAGTTAGTTTAGCAGACGCGATCGAGCAAATCGATATCGGCGGCCCCGCCATGCTCCGCGCTTCAGCCAAGAATTTCGCACATTTGACGGTATTATCCAATCCCGATCGCTACAACGATTATCTCGCCGAACTGACCAAAAATAACGGAGTAGTTTCGATCGAGTTCCGGCAAGCCAGAGCATTAGAAACTTTCCAACATACCGCCGCTTACGACACCGCGATCGCGGGTTATTTGGCAGAGCAAGCGAGCGAAAATCAAAATTATCAAATTTCTGCCCAACCATTGCAATCGCTCCGCTACGGCGAAAATCCCCACCAACCAGCAGCATGGTATCAGATGGGAGCGGTACCGACGGGTTGGACGACTGCCAAAATATTACAGGGGAAAGAACTCAGTTATAACAACCTTGTCGATTTAGAAGCCGCACGGCGGATTATTGCCGAATTTGGCGATACTCCCGCCGCGACGATTATCAAACATAACAATCCTTGCGGGACGGCTTTAGGCGACACTTTATTAGCAGCATACGATCGCGCTTATAATGCCGATTCTACCTCCGCCTTCGGTGGCATCGTCGCTGTCAATCGCCCGCTGGATGCCGATACCGCGCGATCGATGAGTCAGACTTTCCTCGAATGTATCGTTGCGCCAGAATGTACCCCGGAAGCTGCCGAAGTATTTGCTGCCAAAAAGAATCTGCGGGTATTAACGTTAGCAGATTTGGCAACTGGCACCAAAGATAATGTCAAAGTTATTGCTGGCGGACTATTAGTTCAATCCGCCGACGAAGCGATCGAAACTACCGACAACTGGCAAGTAGTCACCACCAAACAACCGACTGAAGCAGAATTACAGGAATTATTATTCGCCTGGAAAGTCTGCAAACACGTCAAATCCAACGCGATCGTCGTCACCAAAAATCGCGCTACCATCGGCGTAGGTGCCGGACAAATGAACCGCGTCGGCTCGGCTCAAATCGCCCTCGCACAAGCTGGCACCAACGCCCAAGGCGCAATCCTCGCCAGCGACGGCTTTTTCCCCTTCGATGATTCTGTCAAAACCGCCGCCGCCGCCGGAATTACCGCGATCGTCCAACCAGGTGGTAGTATGCGCGATAATGACTCGATCGCCGCTGCCAATGAATTAGGGATAGTAATGGTATTTACAGGCGTTCGTCACTTTCTGCATTAACTCCCAACTCCCAACTCTCCCAACTCCCAAACTCTGTGTAACTCCAAAACGTCATCATCGCTCACAAAGCCGGAGATCGGGGCAGCAAAGCCCTTGCCGAAAAATGCGCTAAGCAACTCGAA
>NZ_JANPLS010000359.1:0-7460 GCF_031422475.1 Chamaesiphon sp. VAR_48_metabat_403 | reverse complement strand
GGTTAATCTGTAATAATTTCATCTGAAATCTAGATGGTGGGCATTGCCCACCTTACACCTTTTCGTCATACTTTTTACAACCCAATTGGATCGGATCGCTCATGTCAGAAATCAAGCCTAGTAATGTCGATGTTGTGATGGGTGGACAAAATCATCCACCTGTTGGTGCTGCTGTTTTAGGTGGTGGTGCAGTTGCCAATAGACGACAATTAGCCCAGCAATGGAATTTAAGTCCTGAAGTAGGCGAACGATTTAGCCTGTATAACGATCTGAGCGGAGCTAATCTGAGTGGATCCGACTTGAGAAAAGCCGATCTGACTGAGGTTAAACTGACTGGTGCTAATCTAACTGGAGTTAATTTAAGTTGTACAGACCTTCGTAACGCCAACTTGAATGGTGCCAATCTGTTTAAAGCTGACTTGAGTGGTGCCGAACTGATGGGAGCCAAGCTGTCTGAAGTCGATTTGTCTGAAGCCAATCTAGAGCGCGCCGATTTGAGCGAGGCAGACTTAACTTTAAGCAAACTGAGTAAAGCGAAGCTTAGTGGTGCTTACTTTTGTGATGCTAATTTATCTGGTACCGATCTGAGCAATGCAGATTTGCAGGGAGCCAATCTGAGTGGTGCCAACCTAAGAGGCTCTAATCTAAGTGGTGCCAAAGTGAGTAGCTCGTATTCCTCTACTAACCTAAGTGGTGCCAATCTGCACAAAGCTAACCTAAGTGGTGCCAATCTGCACAAAGCTGACTTGAGTAATGCTGACCTGAGTGGTGCCAATCTGTATAAAGCTGACCTGAGTAATGTTTACCTAAATGGTGCTAATTTGGGTCAAACTAAACTAATTGGTGCTGACCTGAGTGGTGCCAATCTGCATAAAGCTGACCTGAGTAATGCTGACCTAAATGCTGCTAATTTGGGTCAAACCAAACTAATTGGTGCCAACTTAACTGGAGCAAACCTGAGTAATACTAAAGGGTTGTCCACTGACCTGAGTGGTGCGAACTTGAGTGGTGCAAATCTAAGTGGTGCCAATCTGTTCCATGCAAACCTCAATGGTGCAAATCTGAGTGGTGCAAACCTGAGTAGCGCGAACCTGAGTAATGCAAACCTCAATCGTACGAACCTGAGTAGTGCCGATCTGTGTCAAACCAGTCTGAGTAAGGCAAATTTGGATAACGCGGACTTGGATAGTGCCATTTTGAGGGGAGCAATTGTCGAGAATGCTTCCTTCAAAAATGTTCTGGGGCTATCCGAGACAGATCGAACTACTCTTCAACGAAGAGGAGCGCGTTTCTAGAGATTAGCTCTATCAACGATCGAGATAAATATCTAAAAGTACCTAAACATAAGCCCACCATTTTAATTAACGATCGAGCTAAATAACGTGAGTTCGGCAAAAGGAAAATTGATTTGCTCCGTTCATGCACCGCCCTGAACTATAAGTTCGGGCTAATAGCTCAAGTTCTCTGAAGAGAACTGCCGAACTGATTACTAATTAGTTCGTTTTAACGAACTTTTGCTATGAGCAACTAATTCATTTGAGGGCGGTGCGGAAGCGAAGCTAGAAGTCGTTTTAAGCTAAATTTTAAAAAATGTGTGGATGTACAAGTCCCATTATCTTTAGATCTGACTGTTGCGACACGCAATCGTAGAGATTTTGAATTAGTGCCCAACCTCAAGATCGTTGATTGGACTCAGTAATTTTTGTCAATGAAGTCCGATCGTCTCAATTAAATATTATATCGAATCATCGATCGGGAATTTTAGCGATCGACGTTGTAGGCTTATGAGAATCTGCCCTAGTGAGGTGAGAAAAATGTCCTCGATCGCGCCAATTTTAGAACGCAGCACGGGTAAAATCCGGTTTGGAGTAGATGATGTCAAACCTGCTATAGATCGATTGCCGACGGTATTTGCCCGATCTCAATTCGAGCAAGTTTTGACGACTCCGTTATTAGCATTCAGTCACGATGAGGCATTTGAGACGATCGCAGATCGCGAGATTCATCCGTTAGCATTGTCAGTACACGCGGCTTTTAGCGAACATCGATCGTTACAACTAACGCCAGATATCATTTGGTTGACGATCGCTCAAGGATTCGCGCAGCATATTAATAACAATGCTGAAGAATTACGAGCGAGTTTTGTCAGCCATCAAGGTAAAGAAAAACTGGTAGCTGAGATTGACAATTTACCAACTTTACCCGCACATTGGGCGACAGTCATCGAGCAATGGACTTTACTCATCAGAGATCGGGTGGGTGCGGATGTTTACCAATTAATGGAATGCAATTTTAGTACCACCACACCAATTACGCGAATCGCCAGCCATGTAGTAATGATGGATGCTTTTCAGCAGTACTTTGACTATGTAATGCTGTGTGGGTGCGGGATTCCTGAAATTACCTTACTCGGTACAGTTGCAGATTGGCAGAATATTTACGATCGCGTGGCAAGTTTAAAACAGTATAACTTGGGTTGGTGGGTCGATCGATTGTTGCCAATTTGTCAGGAATTTATAAATACAGCTCAAGGTAAACCCGATCGAGATTTCTGGCAATGTATCTATAAACCCCAATCGGTTTATGAAGTTGAATATATGACAGGTTGGCTCGCAGATCTCTTTCCATATCTCCGAGATCGGATTACCAAAGCTCCTACAGTTCGCAATCGTTTATTAGATCTCGATTGTTGTAAGTTACCCCACCCAACAGATAAAGATACATGGTTTAGTCCGCCTAGTAATGGAATTGCGCTAACAGATTTACCACTAGGAATATCTCAGGTTGCCTTCAAACTAGTATACCGACAACTAGATACTACTACGAAGTTAGATTTAAAATCGATCGCCGGATTTATCGGCGTTCGTCAAGATCCATCTGGAAGATTACAGCCAGAAATTGGCTGGGGCGTGCGCGATTCAACCGATCGATTCGGTCGATTACTAGATCGAATTCAACAAGAACATATTACCGAGCCACCGCTAGATCGATCGAGTCGCCTACCGGAATCGATTCCGCGTGAATTAGTTCAAATGCTAAAGCGGTTTAATGGTGCGACTATACATGGAGATCGCGATCGTACTTGGCATATTCTCCCCACTCATGAATGGGAAGATTATTGGAATGACGATTATCCCGACAACCACCTCTGTGCCATTACTATCGCTGCTTTTATCGATCTTAGCGATGGTCGATCGATCGCCTTTAATTTTAATTTTCGTTCTCAGCAATGCTGGTTTTTGCTAGGAAACAAACAAGATAAATTTTCCAGTTCTACTGTAATTGCGACTAGCGCGATCGAGCTATTCGATCGAATGTTGGCATCGGATGAAGGTTACTTTTTTGACGAGCATAGTTGTTAAAGTAGATAAATACCGATCGAAATCTAGATAATAGCAAATACCCACAATCTATTAGTATTCCCAAATCGCTACTATTATTAACAGTCAAAATAACATTGGCGATCGCCGAGATGAGTGGGTTATAATACATGAGCTGATAAATTACTGAATTCAAGCCAAAATATGAACTTACAACTTCTTAGCAAAACCGATAAATGTCAATCTGTAATTTGTCACAATGCTATAATTTTAATGTTGATGTAAATTAGCGAACTAGATTAATATGAGCAATCATCCGCTTCTCAAAGTTGAAATTTCCCAACTAAGTATTTCCGAGCGCATTCAACTTGCCGAAGATTTATGGGATAGTATCCTAGACAGACAAGATGAAGTTCAATTAGATCCCGCACAACAACAAGAACTCGATCGTAGACTCGATCGACATCGGCAAGATCCTACTGCTGGCTCTAGCTGGGAAGGGCATTCAAGACATGAAAGTAATAATTGCTAATACTTTGACGATCGATAGTATCGGCAAACTGTCGAGTCTTCGTGACCAGCATTTGTCGTAGAAACTGAAGTACGGAATATGGGTTTAACGCTCGATCGAATTTAGAATTAGAGGGTATCTGGATCGATGCCTAATTCTCGCAGCTTATGATCTCTTTTCTGTTTCTCGATCTCTAATCGCTGATTATCTATTTCCAATCGCTGATTATCCGCAAGGATCGAATCGCGCTCGGTAGCGACATTATCGAAAGTTTCAAAAATTCGTCCATCTGGATGGGTGAGTTGTAGCTCAGTGCCATTTAGCTGAAAGTTAATGCCCAAGCGCGGACTAGTCCAGCCATTCATCTCATCGATGCGTTCTAGATAGAGATCTTCACTGCGTTGATAGCCTTTTAATATATACCGATCTGGATCGTAAATATAGTATTCTTCCACGCCACAACGGGCATAAATCTGTAATTTTCGATCCATTTCTCCCTCAGTATTACCTGGAGAAAGAATTTCAAATACCACCTGCGGTACGATATTATCTTCTTGCCATTGTTTATAGGAACCCCTATCACCTTTCGGTCTACCAAAGATAACCATGACATCTGGAGCCACTCGATATTTAGGATTACCTTCAATGGGATACCATAGCAAATCTCCAGCTACAAAAACTAGTTCTTCATTGCGGAACAGCCAATCTAGATTGCCATGAATGGTAGTAATCAACCGAAATTGCTTGGTATTATCTGCCATCGGTAAACCGTCGCTATCTGGATAAATAATCTCATTACTAGTAGCTAGCATCAAATTTACGCTCCTTACTTAGTTTTTTACAGGTGCTTTGTTCTCGATCGCAACTAATGATTCTGTCAGCTTTTGATTCGATAAATCCCACATTAACTCAAATTCTTTAGCATCGATAGGTTCCCCTATTTTCATGCCTGCTGTTGTCAATTGCTGGTCGCATAGACCAATCCCACCCAAATCTTGATGACATTTGTGACTAGAGTTAAACCATCTATCTCCATAATATTCAGCTTGTCTAATTGGCCAGTTTTCCTCATCGAATTCAATATACTGAATACCTATTCCTAGATCTGATTCTGCTGTAAATTTAAAGTAACTGTTCATACTAGTGTCTTTCCCGATCTAATTATTCGGTTGCTAATGTCTAAATCAACTCTACTTTCATGAAGATAGATATATTTATATTGACTAGAGTGAATGATTCTCAAGCTAGCAACATCAAACTCAATAAAACAATCCAGCTTTTCTGGGGATAGTGTCCCTCTCATAATACGGTTGGCAAGTTGAAAGATAGAAAGCTGACCTGATTCTATTTGCATTGGGGTCATCTCGGTTCTCGATCTACAAGCGATCGTCTCTGGTGCAAGATTTGTAAAATACTGACCTTCGCCTAATAAAATATCTCTTCCATTCGGCTTAGTTAAAGAAGGACGCAGCACCCTACTTTCTATAATAGCAAGTAGACCGTATTCAGTAGTGTAGTGGTAGAGGCTGTTATAAATATTTGTTGTCAAGGTTTCCAATAGCGATAAATAGCAGTGAGATTGGGTTCTGTTCTGCTGCCGAACCTACTACAGAAATTATATGCTGGAGTGAGACAAATTAATTTGTCTCACTCCAACGGATTAGAAATCGCTAAAATTCGCGATCGCATCTACAATCCGTTTCGTTACTTCATCGACACCAATTGCGCCTAATTCGCCCTCAATCCGGGTACGAATGCTAATGGTGTTGTTCTCCACCTCATTACCGCCAATGATGCCCACAATGGGGATTTTCGCCTTCTCAGCGTTGCGAACCATCTTACCCAGCCGTTCGTTGCTGGTATCTATTTCAGCGCGTACGCCAAGGGCGAGTAATTTAGCACAAACTTCTTTGGCAAATGGCATAAAGTCTTGAGCGACAGGTACCAAGCGCATTTGAACTGGAGCCATCCACACGGGGAAATCGCCAGCATATTCTTCAATTAAAATTCCGATTAGGCGTTCGAGCGAACCGAATGGCGCGCGGTGAATCATGACTGGACGTTGGCGGCTGCTGTTTTCGTCGATGTATTCTAGCTCGAATCGTTCGGGAAGATTGTAATCTACTTGAACGGTGCCCAATTGCCACTCGCGATCGAGTGCATCACTAAAGATAAAATCGAGTTTAGGGCCATAAAAAGCGGCTTCACCAATGCCGATGAAATGATCCATGCCCAGCTTTTCAACAGCACGGGTAATCGCGCCTTCGGCTTTATTCCAAGCATCATCAGTCCCGATATATTTATCAGAAGCTGGATCGCGGAAACTTAGGCGTGCTTTGAAGTTTTTTAGGCGAAGTTTATCAAATACCGAGAGAATCAAATCGACCACATTTAGAAACTCTTCATCCAACTGTTCGGGAGTTACAAATAGGTGTGAGTCATCGACAGTAAAGCCGCGTACGCGAGTTAAGCCACCAAGTTCGCCAGATTGTTCGTACCGATATACCGTCCCAAATCCAGCATACCGAATCGGTAAATCGCGATAAGAACGCAATTCGCTTTGATAGATTTGGATGTGGAACGGACAATTCATCGGCTTCATTACAAAGCCATTGTCAGCAGCAATATCTTCGAGATTGTCCGCCATGATGGGGAACATATCTTCCTTGTATTTTTGTCTGTGTCCCGATTTCATAAACAGATCGGTTTTGGCAATATGCGGCGTAACTACAGGTAAATAACCGCGTTTGGTTTGCTCTTTTTTCAGGAAGTCTTCGAGCGTATTGCGTAATAATGTCCCCTTAGGTGTCCAAAGTGGCAAACCAGGGCCGACTAATTCCGAGAAAATAAACAGCCCTAGTTCCTTACCAATTTTGCGATGATCGCGACGGAGTGCTTCTTCCTTGCGGCGTTCGTATTCGGCAAGCTGTTCGGGATTTTCCCAGGCGGTACCGTAGATGCGTTGCAATTGCGCCTTGGTTTCGTCGCCGCGCCAATATGCACCCGCCACTGATTCGAGTTTAAAGGCTTTGGGGTGCAAATCGCCAGTATTTTCGACATGCGGCCCCGCACACAAATCCCACCACTTATCGCCGAGGTGATAGAGGGTAATCGGTTCTTGCAATCCGGCGAGAATTTCTAATTTATATGGCTCGTTAAGTGCGGAAATTCGGGCTTCGGCTTCGGCTCTAGTTACTTCTTCTCGCACTACTGGCAATTTCTGATTGACAATCTTGATCATCTCCTTCTGAATTGTCTTCAGATCTTTGTCTGTAAAGGCATCAGGGCTGTCAAAATCGTAGTAGAACCCATTTTCGATCCACGGGCCGATCGTCACCAGAGCCTTGGGAAACAGCTTCTGTACCGCCATCGCCATCACATGCGAGGTGGTGTGTCTAATTTTTTTGAGGGTTTCCGATTCGCTGGTTTTAGGTAGATGGATTTTCTCTGGCTGTTCGGCGTTAGACATGGCTATCCCTGGCAAAATTTAATACTCACAACAGCGATACGAGAATCGATTCTCCACAGCGGCTTGCTGCTCGGCGCGGGTTCCGCGACCGTGGAAGCAAGACAAGACAGGAGACGCTCCGCGAACGCGATCGCTGTTAGATCTATTTTACCCAGGAATC
>NZ_JANPLS010000358.1:0-4223 GCF_031422475.1 Chamaesiphon sp. VAR_48_metabat_403 | reverse complement strand
AGTCAGAAGGCGCAGGAAATCTTGAGTCGGTGGGCGGAGTATCTGCCTAAGTTCTGGCAGTTGGTACCACCTTCGGAGGCGGAAACACCAGAGGCTAGTGCGAAGCAGGCTGTGAGTGCGTAGTTTGACCTACTTATTTTCAAGCAGGTAGAAATTACAATACAAGAGACTCCATTTTATGGAGTCTCTTTTTAAGATGTGGACGAATAGTAGGTCATGAAAGATAAAAAACACTCCTCGATCCTAGATGCTATAGAGAAAATTGCACTATGTGCTGCGAAACGAAAAGTCACGACGGCGGCTGAAGAGTTTGCTGCGATAGAAAAGGAAGCATCGAAGTATGGCAATAAATGGCAACCACCAACTTATCTTCCTAGACTAAGTGTGGAAGAGACTAAAAATATCTCTAAAGATCTTCCCTTTGAATTGCCTGTAGAGTTTTACGATTTATACTCTAAAGGCAATGGATACTTACCAATTAGCATGAATGACGATCTAGATTGGAGTTCGCTCGATAATTATTTTATCTACAGATCTATTGTATTAAATACTGATGAAGAGTGGATGTCTCTGGAGGGATGTCTAAAATTGTATGAGGATATATTTGACTCATTAAGTCAAATCAGAGATCGGAAAGAACGCATCAAAGTATGTAGAGATTCAAAAAACAATCAGATCCACAATGGCTTACTAAAATCCGCAATAGAAAATAATGATTTTCCACTTAATCTATTCCCTCTAATAAGCACAGAGAATGGGATATACGCAGCGATATGTAATAAGATACAGCAAGACGCATCAACGATTGTCTTTTTAGATGCTGAGTATTTAGTAATATCTTTTATTGCTCCAAGCTTATCAAGCTTAATGATAGCTGAAGCAGAATTTATGGAAACAAGTACACAATTTGACTGGAATAAGTACAAAAAGAGCGATATTCTCAGAAAATACGATATCGGTCAAAGTGTGATTGCTTGGTTTGAACTTGAGTAACGATCCGTTCGGTTCAGCCTTGACTAAAAGTGAGTGTTATCCAGAAGAGTAAAAATATATCGCCGCAACTTTACAAGTGAATACACTCGATTCTCTTTTGGATAGGCTCCGCCAACGAATTCTGGCGTGCTGGCGATCGAATCCACCCTCGATCGAACTGAACTCTAGGATCGATCGCTAGTCGCTACATCCTCAACCAAGCCGACTCGATCGATAGATTATAATTATCTATAGTCATCCATTTAGAACTGAGGACTCGATCAATATATGCAAGTCAAAGATTTAACCGTTGAAGAGCTGACACTACTCATCCAAGAAACTGTTGCCGATACGCTCCAAGATCTCCTAACAGATATCGATGAAGGGAAACAAGTAAAACCCGCGCTCAAGCAAGAATTAATTAGTTCTCTAGCGCGAACTCAATCAGGAGAGCGGGGAATAGCTGCTGAGGAAGTAGCAAACAGACTAGGGCTAAATTGGTAATGAGCTACAGTGTTGAATTCACTTCATTAGGTATAGCTAGCTTGGAAGATCTCAATCAAAGCATTCAACAGCGAGTCGTACGTAAAATCCGTTGGCTATCTGAAAACTTCAACGATGTAAATCCTCAGTCTTTAACTGCCGATCTAAGTGGCCTTTTTAAATTGAGAGTTGGCGATTATCGCGTTATCTATTCTTTTAACATCGAACTTCAAGTTATCGCAATTCACAAAATTGGGCATCGTCGAGATGTTTATAATTAGCACTCGATAGATATAGATTGACTCTCGTTCTGGTGTACTAGCGATCGATTAAAATAAAACTAGACCAGATTAACTATACCTAGACTGATTTGTATGACTGAGTTGCTGGAACAAGCTATTGCCAAACTGAAGACTCGATCGATTAGCGAGCAAGATTCGATCGCAGCCCTGATTTTGGAAGAACTCGAAGATGACAATCGATGGGACGAATCATTTTCCCGTTCTCCCGATCTGTTGGCTAAACTTGCTGCTGAAGCAATGGCAGAACATCGCGCGGGCAAAACACAGGAGTTAGATCCAGAAACACTGTGAAATCTATTACCACTCCTAAGTTCCGTCAAATGTTTGCCGATTTGCCAAAGCAAATTCAGGATCGGACCCGCAGAGCATATCGCCAATTCCAGCAAGATCCCAGTTATCCCAGCTTGCGGTTTAAGAAAGTTCATCCCAAATTACCGATTTATTCTGTCCGCATAAACAAAGATTATCGAGCAGTCGGTCAATTAGATGAAGACTCGATCGTTTGGTTCTGGGTTGGTTCTCATGCGAAATACGATCTGTTACTCGATAACTTTTAGAACTAGTCCCGATGATGGGACTTATCAGAAGTAGAAATAGCCAGATGTAACGCAGAAATGAGGAAAGTTTTAGCCGAGTGGCGAAAAACGGGCAATAAAGGAGAACAGACCGAAACTTGGGAAGAATTGAAAGTATCTCTCGATCCTATCCAATAACTTGAAGCAATGGATCGATCGAAGTTGATAGCACGATCGAATACCGCACGATTGAAATCGTCGCTCATGTTGCAAAGTCCGCCTACGCGGACTGAGATCTCTTAACCCGCGAAGGCGGGTTTTGCATCACAAGCGGCGGTTTCAACCGCTGACTCATCCAGAACGATCGATCCCCACTCAATTTGGGCATATTAAGATTGTCAATTTTAGAGTGATTCTCGATCGTCAAAATGCCCTCAAACTTTACCCGCATCTATATTCACCATATCTGGTCAACTTGGGATCGACAACCGATGTTAATTCCAGAAGTTCGAGATGCCGTGTACAAGGTAATTCGAGAAGAATGTAAATCTTTGAAATGCGAAGTAATTAGAATTGGCGGGATTAGCGACCACATTCATTTGCTGGCAACTCTGAATCCCACTATTTCACTTGCGGATTTTGTCAAACAGGTGAAGGGGAGTTCTTCACATTTTATCAATCAGGAGATTCAGCCAGATTTCTTGTTCAAATGGCAGGGTAGTTATGGTGCTTTGACGGTGAGTAAGAGTGGGGTGGATGATTTGTGTGAGTATATCGACGGACAGGAAGAACATCATCGGCGGAAGTCTTTGATTCCCGATTGGGAGCCGATTTAGATCGCACGATGATGGGGCACGATTGGATGCCGCACGATTGAAATCGTCGCTGGTGTTGCGTAGTCCGCCTACGCGGACTAGGATTTCTTAACCCACGAAGGTGGGTTTTGCTTGCGTGTGCGGCGGTTTCAACCGCTGACTAACTTTCTACATTTAATTATGAGTGAAGATATCGAGCAACGGATATTACGATATTTAGATGATGGATTTGAAGATACTGATTATATTGCAGAGAGCGTCAACTCTCAACCATTCTCTAATCTTGCAGAATCAATTTGTAAATTACTGAAATCTAGCAATGAAGATACATTCAGTATGACGGGTTTATTCTTGCGTGATGCAATTTTGTATGGAAATCGTAATGAAGCTTGCCATCAATTTATTGCAGCTTATCCAGAATCCGTGATCGTTAAAGCATTAGAAGAATTAGTCTTCTCTGATAACTATGTTATTCAGAGTGAGACGATTTATACATTGGGTAAAACTTGTAGCTATAGTAGCAAAACAGTCTTGAGCCAAGCATTCGATCGGTTTCGAGACACCCATCCACTTTTATTAACTAGACTTCTTGCCGAGATGGGATGGTTGGGGGTAGAGAATTTAGAACATTATATCGAACAGATGGCAAATAGTTCTAGTTATTTGACTCGATGGGCTGCCGTCCAACTAATTCAACTAAACGATGATGATAAACTACCTAATTGGGCAGAAGAATTACGTCGAGATGAATATGAACTCATCCGTGTAGAGGCAGAATATGAATGTCAGCGTATTCTCAAAAGATTCCAGACACCGATTTTATCAAAAATTGAGCAGCGACAACTAGCCAAGGCAATTAAAAAGATTGAGCCAAAAATTTCATTTTTCGGAACATGTTTGAAATTTAGCAACCATTTAGCTAATAATGGCTTGCGTCAATATACTGTTGCCGATTTTGAAGCTTATGTCGATAATTCGTAACAAATTTATAGTACGATCGATTGCCGCACGATTGAAATCGTCGCTCATGTTGCAAAGTCCGCCTACGCGGACTAATATCCCCAACCCGCGAAGGCGGGTTTTGCATCACAAACGGCGGTTTCAACCGCACGCCGTCCCCGCCATCCCACCATCAA
>NZ_JANPLS010000357.1:0-6521 GCF_031422475.1 Chamaesiphon sp. VAR_48_metabat_403 | reverse complement strand
GCAAAATCTTTTTGCTGGCTCAATCTACCGACACCCAAGATCGCAGGAATGCGATTTTCTAAGAGCCAATCGCAATCGATCGGTTCTTGAAATTTAGCAATTAAATCGGTAGTAAAAATTGGATTATAAATCGTTTTAATTTTGTTTGAATCTAACCCGCTCACTTTAGACGCATCATCCGCAACGCCTTGCGATACTGCAACAATTCCATCAGCAAATGGAAATAACCAGCGAACGAACCACGGTGTCAGTTTGCGTTTTAATTCTTTCGATTGAGTTGAGTAGTGGGTGAGATGATTGTGGATGGTGACGACGATGCGGGTGGGTACGCGCGCCAATATTTTGGCAATAATAGCGAGCGTATTCGGATCTTCAAGTGCAGAAATAAGCAGTTTCGGTCGGGTTTGTTTGAGATATTTAACTAATAGTGGCAGACTGGTAATTAGGCGTGGATGTGAAAAATCGACAACTCGCACTTTCGGCGAAATTAACGATTGATATTCACCTGTCAGCTTGACTAAAACTAGGTCTACTTTTAGCCCCCGTTCGGCAAAGCCACTTGCCAAGCCGAGCATAACTTTTTCAGCACCACCACCATCAAGATTTACCAAGAAAAAAGCTATATCTGTCATATCAATTTTGGATTTTGGATTTACGATTTTGGATTGACAAAAGGCGTGCGCGAACCGCAGAGTTCAAAATCTAGAATTGTCTCGGTCATTATTATGAGTTACTTCAAGTAACTATTAAATTTGGCACATAACATTCTGACATTAGGTTCTTCCATAATCTCGATGTGTGCGCCGGGAAATAATTCGACGGTTATACCTTCACTAGCTAAAAATCCCCATTCTGCTTCGGAATTATCCTCACCACCAATACCGGGATCTTCTACTAAAAATAGCGAAATTTTACCGATATATGGTTGGGGCAGATAAGTATCTTGAGTCAGATAATTTGCCCAATATACCTCCATTAATCTGAGTTCGGTAATGGCTCCTTTAATGTAGCGGAGATATGCTTTGTACAAAAAATTAGCCCGACCGAGCTTTAAATTCCAATATAATCTTTCTTTTACATAAGTTATTTTGTCTGACAAACTCAATTTGAGTAGTCTGCGAATATGGTCGGTAGTTTTGGTCAAGATCGATGTATTGGCGATCGTCTTGAGTTCGGCATTTAATTCCATCAAATTGGGACTAGTCGGATCGAGCAAAGCTAATAGTTGAATTGTTTGCCCTTCTGCCTGAAGTTGTTGAGCCACTTCCAATGCAATTAAACCACCTAGCGAGAAACCGAGAATTAAATAAGGGCCTTGAGGCTGCAAACTGCGAATTTCTCTAACATAGTTGGCCGCCATTTCGGGGATGGAAGTACATGGTGTTTGGTTACCATTAAGTCCTCTAGATTGAACGCCATAAATCGGTCGATCGGTATCTAAATATTTGGTAAAGTTGCGATAAAACAAAATATTTCCCCAGATAGCATGAATGCAAAATAGGGGTGCTTTATCTGGATTGCCCCGTTTCATCTCAACCAAAAATTCCCAGTTGGTGGGATTTGCGGCTTGAGGGCTGCACACCACTGCTAATTCGGCGATCGTTTGCGCCTGAAATAGAGTTGAGAGTAGAATATTTTTTCCGACAACTTTTTCGATTTCATTAAACAACCGCACGGCAATCATCGAATGACCGCCTAATTCAAAGAAGTTATCTGTAACGCCGATCGGTCGCACATCTAGCACCCGTTCCCAAATTTGGACGAGTTGGCGTTCGATCTCGTTACGAGGAGCGACAAACGTGTTGGTGTCAGGCTGAAGATCGGTAGTGGGAATTGGTAATGCCCCTCGATCGACTTTACCATTGGGCGTAAGCGGAAACAGATCGATCGGTACAAATGCTGAGGGAATCAGATAATCTGGCAATCTTGCTAGTAGAAATGCACGTAAATCGCGATCGCTAATTTGGTTGGCACGAGCGATGATATAAGCCACTAAGCGTTTGTCGCCAGGGCGATCTTCACGCACGATAACTTTTACCTCCCGCACGCTAGGATGATTCGCTAGAGTCGCTTCTACCTCGCCCAGTTCGATCCGAAAGCCGCGAATCTTCACCTGATTGTCGATTCGTCCTAAAAATTCGATATTGCCATCGGGTAAATAGCGCGCCCGATCTCCGGTTTTGTAAAGTCTCCCCACTTCAGCCAATGGATGAGCGATAAACTTTTGGGCATCTAAATCGGGACGGTTTAAATAGCCCCGCGCCAACCCATCCCCACCGATGTGCAATTCTCCCGCCACCCCAATCGGTACGGGTTGTAAATCGGCATCTAAAATGTAAACTTGAGTATTCGCGATCGGTCTACCAATTGGAATCGAACTCGATCCGGTGTGGGCTTGCGTTCTAGACATCCGATAACAACAAGTAAATGTCGTATTTTCTGTCGGCCCGTAACCATTAATTAACTGACAATTTGTCAGCGTAGATAAAACTTTTTGGACGTGAGACACCGATAAAACATCCCCGCCTGCAATTAATTGTTTGAGCGGTTTTAGATCCGCCAATCGTTCGTCTACCATTAAGTGAAACAGCCCCGCCGTCAGCCACAATGTGGTGATTTGCTCGCTGACGATGATTTTACCTAATTGCACTAATGAGGGCTTCGCGGCGGGAAATAGCACCAGTTTGGCACCATTGAGCAAGCTGCCCCAAATCTCAAAAGTCGAAGCATCGAACGCGAGTGGTGCTAGTTGGAGCCAGACTTGTTGGGGACTAAAATCGATATAATCGGTGTTTTTAACCAGTCGCACGACCCCACGATGGGGAATACAGACACCTTTGGGTTGTCCGGTGGAGCCGGACGTATACATGACGTAGGCGAGACGATCCGCTGGCAGATCTAGCTGGAGATTGGTGGTGGGATGAGTGGCGATTATCTCTGCTTCTCGATCGAGTACAATCGTTCGAGCGGTAGATGCGGGTAATCGATCGAGTAATGCGGTGGTAGCGATTAGCACTGAGACATTAGCATTATCGAGAATGAAGGCGAGTCTCGATGAGGGTTGGCTCAAGTCGAGCGGGAGATAGGTACCGCCAGCTTTGAGAGTGGCAAGGATGGCAATGATGCTGTCGAGAGAACGATCGAGGGCGATGGCGACGAGATCTTCGGGTTGGATGCCCAAGGAGAGCAGATGGTGGGCGAGTTGATTGGCTTGACGATCGAGTTGCGCGTAGGTGAGTTGTTGCTGCTGGTAAACTAAGGCGATCGCATTGCCATTAATGGCGACTTGTTGCTCGAAGATCTGATGGATGCATTCATCTCGTGGATAATCGGTGCGAACTCCGCTCCATTCAACTAATAATTTAAGTCGATCGATCTCATTTAGTAATGATAAATCGTGCAGCGGTCGATGCGCGGCGGTTCTACCAACAGCAGTAGGAACGATCTGGAGCAGTAGATTTTCAAATTCGACCAATCTCTGTCGGATCGTAGCTGCGCTGAATAAATTAGTATTATATTGACAATCTAATTCGATGCTATCGGTATCGCTAACCACCGCATTGAGAAATATTTCAAAGGTGGTAAATTTACTCCAATTCTGGATATTTTCAGCAGCTAAACCCGCGAATGACGATTCGATACCATCGGTTTTAATATCGATATTAAATGCTGTTGAAATTAGCGGGATCCGGCTGGGATCGCGAGCGATCGGGAGTTTTTTAAGGAGACTGCCAAATGTAAAATCCTGGCGATCGTAATCATCTAAAATTTCTCGATTTCTCGATTTGAGGTATTCTGGGAAGGTTCTATTTGGGTCGATCGTACTCCGCATCGGCAGAAAATTTACACAATGCCCGACCAAATTATATTTCCCCGTTGCAGTTTGTCCAGAAGTCGGGATGCCGACAGCAATATCGGTTTGCCCGGTAATTTTAGATAAAAATATTTCAAAGGCAGCCAAGAGCGTTGTCATTAAACTGGCACCTTGTTTAGCTCCCAATTTTTTGAGATCTCGTACCAAATTTGCCGATAAAGTATGACTGACCCGATCTGCATTAAAAGTACGCAGTGGCGGACGTGGATAATCGGTGGGGAAGTCTAAAACTGGTGGTAACTTGGCAAATTTTTCCAGCCAGTATGTTTCCGTCTCGATCGTCACTAGTTTATCGATCTTCTCTTGTTCGAGAAAAGCATATTCACTTAAATATTCGACTGGTGCTAACTCTGGTATTTGTCCTGTCACCAATCCTGTATAAATTTTTGCTAAATCGTCTAGCAGCACGCCATAAGACCAGCCATCGCAAATAATATGATGGACTGTTAGTATCGCTAAATATTCTTGATTGTTGAGGCTGAGAATTTTGGTGTTAAATAATGGCCCATGCTGGAGATCGAAGATCTGGCTGGCGGCTTGGTGCTGATGTAGCTCGATCTGGGCTAATTGCTCTGGCGCGGATAAATTAGTTAAGTCGATAACTGGAATTGTAAATTCGATGTGCTTGGCAATTAATAGCAGGCTACCATCTGCACTAAAAGTCGTCCGTAATGCCTCGTGTCGCATTACTAATTGTCTAAATGCAGTCTCAAGCGCGTAGAGATTTAATTCGCCACTCAATCTCAAAGATTGGGAAAGAATACAAGCTAAATTTGCATCATTGCCAATCTGAACGCCGACCCAAATTTCTTGCTGAGATTCAGTTGCTGGTGCAGTTAATAAAATTTCACCATCAGCAAATGGATCGTAGTCAACCGCTTTGAGCTGCGATCTGGGCGATGATTTTAGAGACGATCTAGTAGTTGGTAGCTCCAATCTTGTTTCTCCATCAGCAGATAAATCGATATCGATAGTTTCCATACTAAATTCAGTTAGCAAATCCATATTTTTAGGGGAGAGCGGGGGGATGGGGAGTGGGGGAGTGGGGGGAGTGTGGGGAGTAAAGAGTAAGAAAATTAAAACTCTATTCACTATTCACTATTCACTTTCAACTTGTAAGTAATTACCCAATCGATCGGGATCGGTAATAAACCAAGCTGGATTTCCTAATTTATCTTTACCCAGTCGCGCGCCCGGTTGTGGTGGCAGATTGTGATTGACTGCGATCGCATTACCAGAACTAGATAAGAAACCAACTGATTGTAATTGAGCAATGCAGACTTTAAACGTCCATAAAATTGTCTCGATATCGGCATCGCTGTGAGCGAGGGTAAGAAAACACGGGCGATTTTCCCAAATATGAATATTGTTCAATCGCATCAGATAAAACAACAAGTTGCCATAACTTTCACTAGGCGGGAAAGTTAAATAGAACAACGAACTAAAATGTTCGATATTGATGGGCAAGCCGACTAATTGACAATGCTCTTCAATCTGCTCGACGAGTCGTTCGACTTTGCGCGTGAGCGTTTGCTGTAATTCAGATCCGCCTGCTTTGAGTTGGGCGAGAGTTGCCTCGACAGCAGCTAACGCCAGGGGATGACGGACGAAAGTACCCGCAAAGAACGTCACGCCAACTTCGGGCATCGATCGATCGCCAAACTGCCAAAATCCACCATCTAAGGCATCCATATATTTAGCAGATCCGGTTAAAATCCCGATCGGCATACCACCGCCGACAACCTTGCCATAAGTAGCCAGATCGGCTCTAACTCCAAAATATGCCTGGGCACCACCAGGAGCTACCCGGAACCCCGTAATCACTTCATCCATAATTAGAGCGATGTCTAACTGTGCGGTTACTTGTCGGACGGCTTGGATAAATGCGCGGGGTTGGAGATTGGGGTGGCGACTTTGGACGGGTTCGACGACCACAGCGGCAATTTCATCGGCGTATTGACGAATAGTATCCAAACTAGCCGGATTGTCATAATCTAGTACCATGACATTGGCGACGGCTGTTGCCATTACTCCCGGCGCGCTGGGATAAGATTGCAAGTCAGCACCGGGACGGACTAAGACTTCATCGAAAGTGCCGTGGTAAGATCCGGCAAAAATAACGACCCGATCGCGTCCGGTAACGGTACGGGCGATCCGCAATGCTGCCATGACTGCTTCCGATCCGGTATTGCAAAAAGCTACTCGTTCCATCCCGGTCATTTCGGAGATCGTTTTGGCAACTTTACCCGCTAATGGGGTCTGGGGGCCGATTGCCATGCCTTTATCTAGTTGCGCTTTAATGGCATCGGTCAGAAAATCTGGCGACCAGCCGAAGAAGTTCAGCCCGTAACCATTAGTCAGATCGATATATTCATTGCCATCTTCATCCCATAATCTCGCACCTTGAGCGCGATCGGTCACGATCGGATAGATCATTTCTTTGAGTAAGGGCGTAAACCCAGACACAGTACGCGGATCGGCTAAATAGCGGCGATGGGCTTGGGCTTGGCGTTTGGATTCTGGTGTGTGGGCGACATAGCGATCGATAATATTTGCTAGGGCTGTTTGCTGTTGGGGGCTGAGGCTATTATCGATCGATTTACTAATTTTGAGTCCAGGGGCGGGGCCGGAGCTAGGGGATTTGCCG
>NZ_JANPLS010000356.1:0-14715 GCF_031422475.1 Chamaesiphon sp. VAR_48_metabat_403 | reverse complement strand
AAGAAGTAAGGAGTAAGGAGTGGAATTTAACTATTCACTATTCACTATCCACTATCCACTATCCACTATTCCCTATCCCCTATTCCCTATCCACCAATTTTAATATTCTGACTTGCGATCGCGAGACATTAAGGCGATAATTGCTTCTGGTGCGGTAATCTGCCCTTGTAATAATCGATCGACTAATACCGTAATTGGTATATAGATTTGATGTTGGTTAGCAATTTGAATTAATACTTTAGTCGTATTTATGCCTTCGGCGGTTCCGGCTAAATTGTCTAACACCTCGGTTAAAGTTCGCCCTTGAGCTAAACCATAACCGACTTGATAATTACGACTCAGACTACTATTACATGTTGTTAGCAAATCGCCCAAACCAGATAACCCATAAAAAGTTTCGGTTTTCCCACCCCAATATTGCCCGATCCGAATAATTTCTGCCAATCCTCGCGTTAATAAGGCTGATTTAGCGTTATTTCCTAATTTTAACCCATCGCAAGTACCCGCCGCGATCGCAATGACATTTTTGACCGTTCCCGCAATTTCGACACCAATCGGATCGTCGTTAGTATACACCCGAAATTTAGGCGAAGAAAATATCTCTTGAATCTTAGTACTAGCATCGGGATGATGGCTAGCAACTACCGTCGCCGCAGGTAATCCCTGCTGAATTTCTAATGATAAATTCGGCCCCGATAGCACGACAATTGGGTTATTTGGAAAGGCTGTTTGCCACAGTTTAGCAGGCGTACAATTAGTTTGAGCGTCTAATCCTTTAGTCGCCGTGACGATAATTTGGTGCGGCTCTATTTCAGCTTGCAATCGCTCGATAACTGCACGCACTCCCGACATTGAAACAGCCGAAATAATTGCCACCCGATCGCGGACTGTTTCTGCTAACATCAGATTACTACTGCGCGACCAAATTGTCGGTTCGCAACCATTAATTTGCGTCAAACTTGCTAACGCACTACCCCAGGCACCAGCACCGATAATTGTAATTCGATCGGACATAGAATAGAACTGAGGTATGAGGTGGAGATTACTAATTACCGCGTGGATATTTCACCATTAATTTTTGAACCTCTTCCGCATGGTAAGAACTGCGCGTCAGTGGACTAGATACCACTTGCAAGAAGCCGATTTCTTCACCATATACCCGCCATGCATCGAACTGTGCGGGGGTGATAAAGGCGGCGACGTTGAGGTGTTTGTTAGAGGGTTGAAGATATTGCCCGATCGTGATGATATCGCAATCTGCCGATCGTAAATCTCGCATGGTTTGGCGAATTTCTGCATCGGTTTCGCCCAAGCCTGCCATAATGCCTGACTTAGTATAAACGCTGGGAGCATAAGCCCGCGATCGAGCTAAAACGTCTAAAGAGCGTTGGTAATCGCCCTGCGGACGGACGCGGCGATAAAGTCTGGGGATAGTTTCGGTGTTGTGATTGAGAACCTCTGGAGCGGCATCTAGAATCGTCTCCAAGGCTTGCCAATTGGCACACAGGTCGGGAATGAGTACTTCGATCGTTGTCTGGGGCGAGAGGGCGCGTACGGACTGGATACACAGCACGAATTGACCCGCACCACCATCGGGGAGATCGTCCCGATTGACAGAGGTAATTACTACGTGCTTCAGATTGAGTCGTTTGACAGCTTCCGCTAACCGCAACGGTTCGGTCGGATCTAACGGTTGGGGTTTTTTCTCAAAGTCGATATCACAGTAGGGACAAGCACGCGTACATGCTGGCCCCATGATTAAAAATGTCGCTGTTTTGGCACTAAAGCACTCGCCGATATTGGGACATGAAGCTTCTTCACAAACCGTGTTGAGCTGCAAATCGCGGAGGATGTCTTTCACATTACCAACGCGTTCCCACTGGGGTGCTTTAACCCGCAACCATTCTGGTTTGACTGTCATAACAATTGAGAATTCACAAAGCTACTATTCTAACAAGTTCTGAGCTATGAATATTTTATAGCCCTTGAGGAGTGTCTTTACCAGCGTATGGCATCGATCGACGGAGATTATCGATCGCGTATTGGATATCTTGAGTCGGATCGACTGCAACCCAGCCAGTGCCATTTGGAGAGCGACTTTCAAAGTGTAAGTGCGGCCCAGTAGAATTACCAGTGCTGCCGACTAGCCCAATGACGCTACCTTGAGTTATCTGTTGTCCCGGTTGGACGGAAATCTCCGATAGATGACCGTAGAGAGTCTGCTGTACGTCATTATGCTGAATCACGATCGCTTTGCCATAACCGCCGTTCCAACCAGCAGATACTACTGTTCCTGTCGCCGTTGCTACTACAGGCGTTCCGGTCGGTGCGCCGATATCAATGCCCGAATGAAAGCGACGAGTCCCAGTGAGGGGGTGCGTCCGCCAACCAAAACGGGAAGTAACGCGTGCGGGATTCATTAAAGGGTAGATTAACTCTACAGTTGATGCAGTTGGGTCGCCATTGTACTGAACGGAAGCGATGCTAGGGACTGTGGGGACATTATTCGGCTGGGTGGCGACGTTGCTTGGACGAGCGGGGATCTGAGTAAAACTCGTAATATTAGAAGTGGGGGTAATCGACCTTGTCGGTAACTTAGTTGTTTTGATTACTCGTGGCAGCCGCGATACTGATGGTACGACAATATTTTGAGTCTTTGGGGGTGGTACAAAAATTTCGACAGAGGCTTCACCCGCACCAACTTGAATGGGTACGCCGCTAAGTTGGTAGTTCTGCTTAGAATTGGCAACGTCGCTAGAAAACACAGCACTCTGGGTGGGACGCGCGCTAACTAGCCGCGCATTTGGTAGTGCAGGTAGCACGATACCATCTTCATCACTCCCAAAATTGTCTGTACCAACTTGGTGAGCTTGCCCGGTGTCAGTATTTGCAGCATTAAAATCGGTAACATTTTTGGCTGCCAATAACTGAGTCTTTAATGTATTTTTGGCTACCAAAAATTGCCCGCCTGAAAATGAATTTTGCGCGGAGGCGGCACCCGTACTTAATAATGCACTCGCAATAGCTAAAAATTTCAGAGATGTCTTTACGTGCATAGATTACTATAAGGATTGGGACGGGGTAAAAGTTAAAATTACCTAAGCGAACTAGAATCAAGATTTCGTTTAGTATACTAGATATTGTCCAAAATACATATTTTTTTAAACTTCTAGCTCAATCCCTCGCCATTAAAAGCTTCGCGATCTCTCAATCTGTCGATCCACACCGATCGCGACTATAATTTTCAATCTCCAGATAATGTGATAAATCACACATTCTAGATACTGGACAATCAATAATTTGCTGAATTCAGAAGCTAAACAACTCGAAAATTTGCCGACAAAATTGTTTTAATTTATCAGTTATTTCTGGCTGAGGTTGAATTTCGCCTTCAAATTGCCAGTCGCAAACAGTCGATAGTCGCCACTGTTTGCCCCGATAATCGAAGCCTGCAACTTCTAACCCAATAAAATTACGAGGTGACTCAAATAACCGATCTTGTGTGATGCCGATCTCCTCTGACGCAAATCGAATCTGCACTAACACACTCCGACTTTGCCACCGCCGACTCCAACCGGGAAAATGAAAGCTAAAATCGATCGAGTCGGGATCGACTAAATCCTGAGTATCGAGATCTTCTGCCCACGGTTTTAAATCTACTTTGGCATCGGGAAACTCACTCCGAAAGAGACTGACGGCAGAAGCAATTTTACTGGCGAGAGTGATATCGGTAGCTTGTTGAGCAGCGTTCACGGTTGAGAATTTCTTAAATTAAGTCGAATCTCGAATAACTTAGTCTATCATTCGCATGACGTTCTTCAAGCTAAATCGCCAGTAGGCGCAATTCATAAATTGCGCCTACTGGCGATGGGATAACGGAAAATCCGATCCGGGATTTAAAACTACTTACATTTCGATCGAGTAGCTGCTAAAGTCGCGATCGACATGTTGCAAGCCAGTTTTCACGCCACTCCGACGGATGCCACCAGTTTTGATATCAAAACCGACAATTTCGCCATCGAGTTCGGGAATAACTCTACAAGCATAGAGCTGTTCGGTTTCGGGTAAAATCACCTCAGGATTCTCGCCCGGAAAATCAAACATCGAAGGGGAAAAATAGCCTTGTAACCCGCCGCTTTGTTGGGTAGTTGGTGCAAAATCATACTTTGCCCAAGTACTATAAACCAGGGCGTACTCTTCATTACTCGCCTTATACAACTGTGGAACTTCCATCTCGGCATAAAATCCCGGTTGACAGATGGGGGGTAAATATTCCCAATCTTCAAAATTATTATTTTTAGCTTTGAGCAGTGCGACAGTGCCTTTTTTGCCGATCGATTTAGTCGGATCTTTGGCCGAGAGCAGCATATAAATTTGCTCTTGATGACGGAATAAAAATGGATCGCGCCAAGCATGAATTGTCAGATCTTCTGGTACGTGCTGCGGCTCGTAAGGGGCTTGCGGTTGAATCCGAATGCTCGGAATCCGGAACCAGCGATCGAAACTCTGAATGTGGTGAGTGAAAGCCACGCCGATATTTTGCGTCATTCCGTCGTGTGTGGCTCGATCTCGTGATGTGTAAAACATCAAAAAGCCACCATCAATTTTGATAATGTCGCCACTCCAAATCGATGTATTGTCCCATCCATGCGGATCTGCGCCCAACACGCGATCGCTAACCCACTCGATCGTCGTAAAATCTTTGGTAGTTGCGTAACCTACCTGCGAACTCATGTGATGTGCATCCGTCGCCACTAACGATCGATCGGCATTAAGATAGAATAAGTGAAAAATTCCGGTATCTGGTGCAAAGTGATACCAAAAGTCCCAAACATGGCGATCGGGATGTTGCAGCGTCGGATAGCTAAATTCTGGAGCGAGAGTACGCATTTTCTACCAATTCAAAATTCAAGATTTGGATAATTAATTCAGGACAAAACTGTCGCAGTCAAAATCTTGGCGAAGGGGGCAAGAATTTTAGACTGCGGGGATGGAGAAGATAGCTATTCCGTCGCGATGCTTGCGCTAATGATTCACTTAGTAATAATGAATGATTTGCGCTAAATAAGTTTCACAAACAGTTGAAATTTATTCGTCGCCGCTGCGATCGCGTTTTTGTCAATCGATAGATTTCGCTCGTCGCCAAAATCTTCGATCTAGAATAACTAGATCCTTTGATGAGTATTTATACTTGAAAACCTTAAAGCTAAAAACCCGGACGATGCGTCCGTTCCCTCTTTACCACTTGCTGGAAATGCTGGCTGTTGCCTACAGTTGTAACTGTTGAAACCCGTGCGGACACCAAGCTAAAGATCGGGTGTACCATAATATGTCTATGTTCCAGTAGGCGGTAAGTTGTGGTTATGATTTAGCATACCCAACTTATCACAGTAAGCGATCGAAAGTTAGAGCGAAAAATAGATTTAGAATAAAATATTTTTGAATTTAGACTAACCTGCTCGATTGCGTCAATCCGTCGATAGATGTCCCCAGGATCGCAGCTAGAGATTCAGCTCCAATCTCTGAAAATCGATCGCCAACAGATCGGTTTATTCCCATCAGAGAAAAATTTAATTCTCGATCCCTCTTTTATCCCCGACTCCCTCAAAAGATTTGCGAACCAAAATTTGCAGTAGACAGAATAACCAGATTTGCCCTATAATATAGTGTTTAGCACTCTTGGAATGCCTACCGATTAGAGTCGGTTGTGTTGATGTACGAGAGTCGCTCCGGTTTTTTGTAAATAGAGAAAGTTAGACACATGGCGAAGAAAGGTACGATCGAGCGGGAGAAAAACCGCGAGCGACTAGTAGCGAAATATGCAGACAAAAGAGCAGCTCTGCTAGAAGAGTTCAATAAAGCTGCTACACCCCAAGCGAGATTTGCAATCCACCGCAAGATCCAACAATTACCTCGCAATAGTGCGCCGACTCGGTTGCACAATCGCTGCTGGGTAACTGGTCGTCCGCGTGGATATTACCGCGATTTTGGTCTATCCCGAAACGTCTTGCGCGAATGGGCACACCAAGGTTTACTCCCCGGTGTAGTTAAATCTAGCTGGTAATCGCTACTGGGTAAGTTATCTTACCTCATTAATTTTTCAAAATAGCAGCCCTAGATCCTCCAGATCTGAGGCTGCTATTTCGATCTCATCTCAAAATTTGCCATCTCCACTTTACCTAATTGACGATCCGCCCTAGCGATCGAGCGTTATTCGGCTGGTATTCGATTACCAACAGTAGGCTATGCCAACGCGTGTTAAAATGCGATCTAGTACCGAGGATCGATCCTCGGTGGGGCGATATCTAAAAGAACGCTATATTTACAGAACGCTGCCATGTTGGATTTTGATGCGCTAGTAATTGGGTCAGGCCCCGCAGGGACGATAATTGCGTCGGCTTTGGCCGAGCGAGGAGTAAAAGTTGGCGGACTGACTGCCAGTCCGCTGCGGCAAGTCTGGCCGAATACCTATGGCATCTGGCGCGACGAACTCGAAGCTCTGGGATTGACGGAATTATTAGGTCATGGTTGGGAAAATTGTGTCTCCTATTTCGGCAAAGGGGCAGTCAATCACGAGCGCGCCTACGGTTTATTTGATAAAGTCAAGCTGCAAAACCATCTGCTGGCGAAATGTGAAGCTGGGGGAGTGGCATGGCACCAAGGCAAGGCTACAAAAATCGAGCACGATCGCGAATGCTCGATCGTCACTACTGCGGCGGGTGATACCTTCCGTGCTCGGTTGACGATTGATGCCAGTGGTCACAATTCGATGTTTATCAAGCGACAGAAGGATCGGGGCGCGGTAGCCTTTCAAACTGCCTACGGGATCGTCGGTCATTTTTCGGCACCTCCCGTCGAAGCCCAACAATTCGTGCATCAGGATTTTCGCAGCGAGCATCTATCAGCCACCGAACGCGCCACCGAGCCGCCGACCTTTTCCTATGGGATGGATTTTGGCAATGATGTCTATTTTGTGGAAGAGACATCCCTGGCGATGGCACCCCCAGTCAGTTTTGAGCTGCTAGAGCGACGCTTGCACCAACGATTGGCCGCACGGGGAATTAAGGTTACAGAAGTCCACGAGATGGAACGCTGCATTTTTCCGATGACCCTACCCCTGCCCGATCTCCATCAGCCTGTGGTGGCCTTTGGCGGTGCGGCGAGCATGGTCCACCCCGCTTCGGGTTATCTGGTCGGGTCACTGCTGCGCCGCGCTCCTGGCTTGGCCGCAGCCATTGCCACCGCCCTCCAGGAGGCCCAAGCGGAGCCAGCCGAAATCGCGAATGCGGCATGGCAGGAGTTATGGAATCCCGATCGGCTACGGAAATACTATCTCTATCGGTTTGGCTTGGAAAAGTTAATGCGCTTCGATGAGGTGCTGTTAAAACAGCATCTCGATACCTTCTTCACTCTGCCCCAAAGTCAATGGTCGGGATTTTTGGCCGACACACTATCGACACCAGAATTGATTGTCGCGATGGTGCGCTTATTTGCGATCGCCCCCAATTCCCTGCGCTGGGGTTTGATGCAATTTCCCGGTTTGGAAAGCAATCTTTTCTGGCAATTTATCAGCCTCCAAGCCGCAAAATCGCCGCTAGCTGTTACTTCCAAATCAGTGATATAAGTTGCTAGTTTGGTATACCATCAATTACTAGTAGTATTGGGCACAAGTAAAGTTACTATTTGGCGGGGAGTGGGTAATCAGAGATGGTAACCGAACTTATGCCGCTCAGTACTAGGTTAGTTCGTTACCCTATTTGGGAGCTTATTTTCTTGCTACTCCCCGCTCCCCGCTCCCCGCTCATTTAATTCCCACAACAACGGTTATCCATCCCCAGACTATCTAAAATTAAGTCGCTCACGGCATTAGCGACGGTGAATTCACCAAAAAAGCTTTCTTGAAAATTAAATGCCTGCATTTCGGTGACGATCGCAATCACTAGAGCACCCAGATCGTTTTCACCTTCCATCCGCTGTCGAGTGTAGATTTGAGCGGCGCGTTGAGCGATCGTCAGATTGATCGACTCTGGAATGAATTCTCGATCGAGCCAAGTCTTGAGAGTAGATTGCAACCACTTACCTTCTTCGATTGCGTCGGTTGCTGGGGGTAATGTTATCGATGGGATCGGTTCTGTCATGTAGCAACTAACAACTATAATCTAGATCTCCAACTCGCGACCGCGCTCTTTATCAATCTTCCATTTAAGTCGGGATCGATCGCAAGTGTAGGTAATTAAAATTAATTAACCAGCAATGTTTGTACTTTTGTAAAGGAAACTCCTGGAATTGTCTAAATTCGCTCGCTAATTTCGGTAGTGTAAATAGCAGCCGACATTCGATCGATCTTACTAGTTATTATTACCTATTGAAGTATTGCTTAATTCCCGCGCGACAATACTAATTTCTGTCATCTGTAGTACAGGCGTAGTAATAGTTGGGCGATTGGCTGTGGCTAGCTGTTCGGCATTTTCCCAACTATTGGCAAAAGCTGGTAAACCAAGCTGACAAGCTTTCCAGTTGCTTCTGACGGATACGTTGAGTTGTTGGCAGGTACCACCATGCATACCCTCTGGACGGTAGAAGCGGCAGTAACGGCAAGCAGAAGTAATACAATTTTGGTCGTTCATCAGCGTTACCCATTCGGAAGAGCACCAAATTCAATTCTCTCCTGTTTACTATTATCACTGTTCCCAATTTAGACAAAAGTGACATCAACCATTGATACCATCTAGCTTGTAGCGATCCCCAACCTCTTTTTTACTTTAGATTGTCTTTAGATTCAGTTTATACATAGATACATTTATTAGAGTATTCAGTACATACACGGAGATTGTTTGTTAACAGTCAATATTAGTACTAATCCAGCTAAAACCATGAGGGATCGTCAGAAACGCGGAATCACAAAATCGGTAAGATCTAAAAGTTGAGGTTGTCGAACAAATTAACTCGGATTAATAAAAAGATCGAATCTACCAAAAGGTAGATAATTGAATTAATTAATTACTTTCAGCACAGATCCAGATCTTTTACCCAAAATTCCTAGCTCGATCGCGCAAAATTGGCAGACATCCCACCTGAGTAATTCACCCTGACGCGCCCGACAATGACAGTGGGAACAAATAACGATCTCACCAGAGTCTATTGGGATAGTTCGATCTTCAGTAGCAATCGGCTGGTTAAGGCTGCTAAAACCGACAGCAACAAACCGCAGATCGTCGATCGATCCGTCTAAATGCGCGTTTAACTGCTGGAGCAGTTGTACTCTCCCAAACGCGAGCTGATGGGCGAGACTGGAACTATGCGTCGCAATTGTCAGCACTCCTCTAGTAAACGTCTTAGGCATGGCTCGCTCGGCAACGCTCGGCGACACGCTCAGTTGCCAAGCGCGGATGATTAAGCCCCAATCTCGGACACCTTCCCATCCCGGCTGCTGCTGAATCCCCAATGTAATTGAGGAAATTGGCGTAAGTGACATAATATTAATAGTATTAGGACTACGTAAATCGCGAGATCTCGGTCAAATATCTAGTTTTTAGTGAATTAGCTGATTTTTGGCATATAGTTAGTGACACAGTAACGGTTAGCGATTTACGCAATTTACGCAATTTGGCTGAGTACTGGTAAAGTTAGTAACTCTTGGCGTTAGCTAGCTCCAGTAATTAACTGGCTCGGTCGAGCGAATTGTGGGTACCTTAACAGTAGAGTCACCACCGCTTCTAATTCAATTTTGACTGACATCTTTAGAAATATCTGCGTTTAATGTGAGTTATGAACCACCACCCATCTGACGATAGTGCGAACGTATCTTCTGGCGATCGATCTGTCGTCGCTGGTAGCTCTGTGCGGGAGCAACCCATCCACAATACGGGCGAGATGCCCGATCCGGTGGATACAGCTCCAGTATACGAATCTCATGCAGCCTACCAGCTCGATCCCACACTCCAAACAGCTCTTAATTGTTTAGATATTAAATTGGAAGACGAACTGAATAGATTTAGATCTCAGCACGATCGAGATATTGGTGTTACCGATGTTGAGTCGATGCCACAACCCAGCCTCCAGCCGGAAGCAGATCGGACGAATGAATTCGATGCTGATGCGGACATTCTCACCGCCGAAATTATGCCGCCTGCAATTGAGCAGCCCCCTGAAATCAAAGCACCAGGTGGATTTATCATTATTGATGGACTGACTACAACTTCTAGCAGTAGTCAAAGCGCGATCGATAACATTAATTATGCACCGATAGCGTTACATCGATCGGCAAACCAGGCAGGCGAAATGGAGTTGAATTTCGCCTCTGGTGGCGAAATTGCACCTTTCCGCCACGATGAATATTCATCATCTTCGCAAGAATTGTTACGGCAGATTCAATTTGGTTATCCGGCTGCGGATGCTGCTAGTAATCAAAAATCGGCACCTGCTAAAACTGGGAAAAAACTATTTACACCGCTGAAAATTGGCTCTCTAGCTGCGGCTTGTGTCATCGCTGGCGGTGGTGCTTATGCTTACTTCAATCCGAGCGTCTTGGCTCCCCTCGTAGGTGCTAAAGTTGCCAGCCCCGTGGCTAGCACGATCGGACAATCGATCCAAAGTCCTAATTTAGCAGCTAATGAGTTTTCCGAACTCAACTTGAGCGCGCTCAATACAGTTAAATTACCAAGTACAACCGCACCTACAACTATAGTAAGTACTGCCCCAACGACAATTATGGGCGCAACATCTACAGCACCAGCAGCAATTCCATTTAATGTGAATGGTAAGGCTCAAATCGTACCGCCCACGGCAATTACCGCTCAACCGAGATTGGCCGATAGCCTGGTGCGATCTCTGCTGCCATCAAATTTCCACACTTTTGTCAAACCCACTGGCTATCGGGCGGTACCGCCGCGCGTGAGCCAATAAATTTAGGGCGATTACCTTAGGTAGGCTACGCCAAAGATCGGGCAAACTTTTATCGGCTAGAGGATTTGTGAATTCCAGGCTAGGTAGTGCCCGATCGTCAGATCCAGAAGCTATGATAATTACTAGGTCAGTATTTTAATTGTCACGCCAAAACTCTAGCATTCAGAGCGAACTAAATACTTAGCTACTAGAGCGGGAAACTATAAAGAGGATAGTAATATGGGATTATTCGATCGGGTGAGCAGACTGCTGCGGGCGAATGTTAACGATATGGTTAGCAAAGCCGAAGATCCAGAAAAAATTCTGGAACAGGCAGTCATGGACATGCAAGAAGACTTGGTACAATTGCGCCAAGCGGTAGCTAGTAGCATCGCCAACCAAAAGCGCACCGAGCAGCAGTATAACAAAGCGATGGGCGATGCCAATAGCTGGCAGAGCAAAGCCCAACTAGCTTTACAAAAAGGAGATGAAGATCTCGCCCGTGAAGCTCTGGTACGGAAGAAGAATTACAGCGAAACTGCCAGCAGCCTCAAAGCTCAATTGGATGGGCAAGCAGGGATGGTAGATACGATGAAAAAAAGTTTGATCCAACTTGAGGGCAAGATTTCTGAGGCGAAAACCAAGAAAGATATGCTCAAGTCTCGCGCTCAGGCTGCTAAAGCGCAAGAACAACTCCAAGGTGCAGTTGGACGTTTGGGCACTAATAGTGCGATGAATGCTTTCGATCGGATGGAAGAAAAAGTCCTCATTCAAGAAGCCAAATCTCAAGCCGCCGCCGAACTAACTGGCGCGGATTTAGAGAGCAAATTTGCAGCTCTATCCGCAGGTAGCGATGTCGATGACGAACTTGCCGCTATGAAACAGCAAATGATCGGGGGATCTCAGCCTACTGCTGCTTTACCCCAAGGAACGGTATCGCCCACAACCACCGCGCCTAAGGATACCGTCAAAGCACCGATGAGTGCCCAAGATGAGGAATTAGAAGCATTACGCAAGCAAATTGACGGTCTCTAAATCGGGAGTCCGTGCGGAAATTGGGGGGATGAGTCCGATCGAATCGCTAATTAATTTTTGACTCAGATTTGAGCCTAGCACTGGATGGTTATCGATCGGATAACCATTCAGTTTGTCGTGTCAAAAATTAAATAATATCCCGGTTGTGATTGTCGATCGGGAACTTGTCAGATCGATCGATTGTCTTAATAATTGCCTATTAACTTTTAAGTAGGTTTTAGGTTTTGGAACGGCGTTCCTTAGTTTTTCCGCCAAGTCTCCCTGTCCCCCCGTCTCCCCGTCCCCCACCCCCCGATCTCCCTACATGATGCAAAAACCACTAACCTTTCTATGTCTGGGCTTAGTTGCGATCGAACTAAGTTACCTTCCTAGCGTTCTGGCTGCGACTCAAACCAAACCTGTCGATAACACGATTGGGTGCGATATTATGGTGGCGGGTGGTGGCTTGAGCGGTACGGCGACAGCGTATGAAGGTTTGCTGGCTGGAAAGTCAGTCTGTATGACCGAAATTACCGACTGGGTAGGCGGACAAATATCGGCGCAAGGCGTATCCGCGCTAGACGAACGCCCCACCCAACGCGCGAAAAACTATTTTCCACGCGGTTATTTAGAATTTCGCCAACAAGTGAAAGACTATTATGGCAAATTAAATTCTGGCTACTGCTGGGTAAGTGAAGCTTGCTTTTTGCCTAAAGATGCTCATAAGCTTCTGTATGGGATGTTAAAAACAGCCGAGCGAAAGGGTAAAGGCAAATTATATTGGTATCCCAACACGGTTGTTAAAGAACTAGTTGTCGGTAAAAAGAACGAAGGACAGCAAATTAATGCCGTCGTTGCCATCCAACACCAATCCCAACCGGGAACGCCACCTATCAATACCGAACCGCTTTCTAAAACGATCGAAGATGCTTATGGCTACCAAGATTCGCCCAAATTTCAAAAGCGCAAAATTATTTTTATTCCCACTTATAAAACACCCAAACAGCAAGCCGCAACACCCGCAAATTGGTATGTAGTCGATGCCACCGAAACCGGAGAACTGGTAGGATTGGCAGATGTACCCTATCGGTTGGGACTCGATCCGCGATCGGCAGACGAACCTTCCTCCGCTAGCACGACAGGCGATCCTTACTGCACGCAAGGGTTTACCTATCCCTTTGCAATGGAGACTACCGCCACCCCGCAATTACAAGTAGAGCCAGTCAATTATCAGCAATACTCACCCTACTATAGCTATGAACTCAAGCGGCTAGCCGATTTTGGCTTAGTCTACAGCTATCGCCGGATTTATAGTTCGGGAACTGGTAAACCTACCAAAATTGGCGGGATTAACTTCACCGCACCCGCCGTTGGCGATATTTCCATGCAAAATTGGACGTGGGGAAATGATTATCGCCCTGGTAGTGCCCAAGATAATTTAATTCTCGATCGATCGCAACTGAAACTATCGGGACAACTTGCCGCAGGTGGCTGGATGGGTGGATTACGAGCCGATACCCTCCGTAAAGGCGAGGAAAACGCTCAAGGATTCTATTATTGGCTGGTGGCGGGTAAAACCGATTCTCGTGCTAATCCCGACCCCGCATCGCCTAACTATTGGGTCAAAACACCCAATCCCAATCAACGATATATCAGCGGATTAGATTCCCCAATGGGGACAGCTCACGGTTTGTCCAAATATCCCTACATCCGAGAAGGTCGCAGGATTATTGGTAGACCTAGCTATGGATACAAAGATGGATTTACGATCGCAGAGGTCGATATGAGCCGCAACAACCTGCTCGATCCGCAGCGAACGGCAAATCTATCGCCAACAGAATTACGGCAGCTCCAAGCGAATTTATCTGGGGTCAAGGCGATCGATGTCCTCACTGGCGATAAACCGACCCCCCGCAAGCGATCGACTCTATACGCCGATACAGTTGGCATCGGGCACTATGCGATCGATTTTCACCCCTGTATGCAAAACAATCCCCCCGAAGCCCCCAACAACAGCGAACGAGCTGGCGCGCGGCAAGGTGAAGGACAGGCTTATCCATTTCAAATTCCGCTGCGGGCGATGATTCCCCAAAAAATTGATAATATGTTAGTGGCGGGAAAAAGCATCGCCACCAGTCACGTCGCTGCTGCTGCCTATCGAATTCACTCATTTGAATGGTCTGCTGGTGCTGCTGCTGGCACCACGGCGGTATATGCTCTAGAGAAGGGCATTACCCCCGCCCAAATGGTCGAACCACTCCCCGATCGGTCGATCGCGATAATTGAATTACGCAAACGTCTAGAAGCTAACAACAATCCGACATCTTTTCCCAATACCTCAATTTTTAATAATAATTGGCAAGATTGGAAATAAATACTATGGTTTTCGCACCTGAAAAGTCCAGTCAAACAATCCAGAAACTTTATCCTAACTTTAAAATTATTGTTTTAGATGATGACTTTAATACCTTCGAGCATGTCTCTACATGTCTGCTTACTTATATTCCTGGTATGAGTGAAGATCGGGCTTGGGAATTGACAAATCAAGTCCATTTTGAAGGACAATCGATCGTCTGGGTTGGCCCCCAAGAACAAGCCGAACTCTATCACCAACAATTACGCCGCGCGGGTTTGACAATGGCACCGTTAGAAGCTGATTGAGTGGGGTTTAGGTTTTAGAGGATGTTTGGAAATACGGAGAGTATAAAATATTCAAGCAAGTCTCCGTAGCATAAGTCGGATCATAGCAATGTGGATGAAAGCCTCTGATGAAGCAGGTAAACGTTCGTAATCAACATTAAGACGGCGACACCAGTG
>NZ_JANPLS010000355.1:0-18182 GCF_031422475.1 Chamaesiphon sp. VAR_48_metabat_403 | reverse complement strand
GACGATATTTAAAATAGCGTCTTCGTCATCGGATTGCGCCGCATCGACCGTCAGGAAATGGAAGACGAATACCGCGTCGACGAAGTTGCGGTTAATCTGACTGGTTATGACAAATTACTCGGCGGTGAAGGCTTAAAATACCTCGAAACCGGACGCGCTCAATTCTACGCCCTCATTGTCTTCGGCGCGGTCTTAGGTTTAGTCATCGTCTTCGGAGTTACCTAGATCTCAATACTTCTCGTTTAAGAAATACTTCGGAGTTGGTGGGTGGGATGCGGAGATTGACCCACCCCGCCCGTTGGGCACCCCTCCGAGGAGGGGATTTTTTTTGCCATGCCCTCTGGGCACTCTTTCCTTCGACAGGCTCAGGGCAACGCTGAGGGAGATTTTTTGGGTTGTTGGTAGATAGTGGCGCAATTGCGGATGAGAATCGATACAAACGAATTCATCTTATCCATCAACTCCCGCACGAAAATCCCCTCCTCGGAGGGGTGCCCAACGGGCGGGGTGGGTCGATCTCCGCAGCAACTCAAATAGAACCACGCATACACCCAAGATCGAAAAGCAGGAGCGTAAATTGCTCCTGCTTTTTTATGCGAAATTTATGCCACAGCTCACAGGGTGCGAATTCAGAACTACGTAGTATGTTACCTATTTAACTAAGTGTAGCTTTTTTTTTGCAATATTGTATTATGCGTTTGTTTTACTTAAAAGCCCACGATTATCCCGCTTATTTAGACAAGCCTTAATTTCATGAATATCGTCCAAACATCTCGCGCCCTTGGTCTTTCGATCGGTCTAATTGCTGCTTCTGCTGTGTTAATGCCGATGGTTGCATCTGCGGCGACCCTTTACGCCGGAGATTTTAGCACAAACTCAATTAAGCAGATCTCATCTACCGGAACGGTGACAAACTTCGCGACTGGACTTGATGCCCGCGCGCTGGCATTCGATGGTAGTGGCAACTTGTTTGCGACAGATCGTACCACAGGCTCAATTAAGAAGATCTCATCCACCGGAACGGTGACAACTTTCGCCACTGGACTTAATGATCCCCTTGCACTGGCATTCGATGGTAGTGGCAACCTGTTTGTGGGAGATTTCGGCACACAATCAATTAAGCAGATCTCATCTACCGGAACGGTGACAACTTTCACTACCGGAATTGATGCCCGTGCATTGGCATTTGATGGGAGTGGCAACTTGTTTGCGACAGATAGTGCACTTGGCTTAATTAAGAAAATCTCATCTACAGGAACGGCGACAACTTTTGCTACCGGACTTAGTGTCCCCGTTGGATTAGCATTCGATGAGAGTGGCAACCTGTTTGGGATAGCTGGTGGCACAAACTCAATTAAGAAGATCTCATCCACTGGAACGGTGACAAATTTTGTTACCGGAATTAATGGCCGTGGACTGGCATTTGCTCCCGCTTCTGTTTCTACCGCAGTCCCCGAACCATTTACGATCGTCGGTACATTAATCGGTGGTACGGCAGCATTGCGGATGAGAAAGAAACTAAAATCTAGTGGCAAAGTGTAAGTTATTTTGACAATGCGGCAATTTCCGCATTCGGGGTTGGTGAGTGGGCTGCGGAGATCTACCCACCCCACCCTTCGGGCACCCCTCCGAGGAGGGGATTTTTCTGCATTGCCCAGAGGGCAATGCTCTGAAACGGAAATTTTTTATTGCGGATAGGTGGTGGAACCATTGCTGATGAGAATCGATGCAAACAAAGTCATCTTCCCCAGCAACTCCCGACAGAAAATCCCCTCCCAGGAGGGGTGCCCAAAGGGCGGGGTGGGTAGATCTCCGCAGCAACTCAACCAAAATCGCACATACACCCAAGATCTAAAAGCAGGAGCAATTCACGCACCTGCTTTTTTATGCGAAATTTATGCCATCTATCAACTGGTTAGTTTGCCTGGGTCACGATCGAAAATCGACAAATTCCGATCGATGAGAAAATGATGGTAAATTTGTGCTATTAATATTAAAAATAACATCCAACCCGTAAAATCTTCAGCGGTGAGGGGATCGGTGCATCCGTATTTAGTATTTACCAGCTCATGAATAAACCCCTCGGCTCAGTAATAGAAGGTTCGCTCACTGGTGGCTTAGAAGTAAGACTGCATCCAGATATCTCCGTGGAAGATATGCGGGTGGGCAAATTTTTGGTGGTGCGGGGAAGACAATATGACTTCTTTTGTCTGTTAACAGATGTTTGTTTGGGGACATCGAGCGATCGAATTTTAGTCAATCCACCGCATCCAGAGGATGACTTTTTGCTGGATGTTTTGTCGGGAAGTGGTACTTATGGAACCGTAAATCTTTCCCCGATGTTGATGCTGAATAAATTCAGTCAGATTCCCCCGATTGTCAGTAGCGGTGCGAGTCTGAATGGGAATGGTAAGGGTAAAAAAGCTAAAGCTGAAAATGGTAAAGCCGTCCTAGCGTCCTTTGAAGCCCAGACAAATATGGAATGGGAGCTTTTACCAGTTAAGACTGTTCCCAGCCACTTCAGTCAGGTATTTGATGCCAATGAGAACGACTTTCGCTCGGTATTCGGTTGGGAAGACGATCCGACGCGCAAGAATTTCTCGATCGGGCAGCCATTGGATATGGATGTACCTGTATGCTTGGATCTCAAGAAGTTTGTCGAGCGGAGTAATGGGGTATTTGGGAAATCGGGGACGGGAAAATCATTCCTGACGCGACTGTTACTTGCTGGTGTAATTCGCAAAAAAGTCGCCGTCAATTTGATCTTTGACATGCACTCTGAGTACGGATGGGAAGCGGTGCAAGAAGGCAAGAATGTCCGCACGGTTAAAGGTTTGAGACAATTATTTCCCAATGAGGTAGTCGTCTATACTCTCGATCCTGAATCCAGTCGCGCCAGGGGCATTCGCGACGCACAGGATCTCTATCTCACTTATGAGATGATCGATATTGAAGATTTACAGTTAGTTTCGCGCGAGTTGGGTTTATCAGATGCAGCGTTAGATAATGCCAATATTTTAGCGGCTGAATATGGCAGTAGTTGGATTAGTCGGCTACTGGAAATGACGAATGAAGATATCACTATCTTCTGCGAATCGGGGAAAGGGCATAAAGGATCGATCTCTTCTTTGCAGCGTAAATTAATGCGCTTAGAAAAGCTGAAATATCTACGCCCGATTAGTCGTCAGGATAATCTCAAAAGTTTGATCCAAACTCTAAGCGCGGGTAAAAATGTCGTGATTGAATTTGGCAATCAATCAGATTTATTATCTTATATGCTGGTGACAAATATGCTCACCCGCCGAATTCATAAACTCTACGTCAATAAAGCCGAACAATATCTCCAAAGCAAACAGGAATCCGATCGACCTTATCCGCTGATTATCACGATCGAGGAAGCTCATCGCTTCTTAGATCCGGCTATTGCCAAGAGTACCATCTTCGGGACGATCGCGCGGGAAATGCGGAAGTTTTTCGTGACATTATTAATCGTCGATCAACGTCCATCGGGGATCGATAATGAAATTATGTCCCAAATTGGCACGCGGATTACGGCGTTAATTAACGATGAAAAAGATATCGATGCCATCTTTACAGGTGTATCCGGCGCACAGGGATTAAAGTCTGTGTTGGCGAAGTTAGATTCTAAACAACAAGCGTTAGTATTGGGACACGCGGTACCGATGCCTGTGGTAGTCAGAACTCGTCCATACGACCAGAAATTCTATGAGGAAATCGGCGATCCTGATTGGGGTACTAAGTCGGATGAGGAGATATTAGTGGCAGCAAAAGCAGCACAGATGGACTTAGGATTTTAGGGTGGTTAAAATGGTTGAGATCGCATTATCTATTCCTTTGAAGTTGAATTCGCAACTAATTTCCAAATGTTAATGTATTAGATGGTAAATCTATAATTAACTTCCGATCGATAAGCCATTTTCGACCGAGTAAGACTTCGGTTAATTCTGTTCCTACATGAACGGGAATATCTAACTCTTCGCCATCGAATTCAACTTTACCGATATAAATGTCAAACTCGATCTCACCTCTTTCAGTTTGCATTGTTTGTGCTCTCAATCGCTCCCACCCAAGTCCTTCGATATCTTGCTCATTTATCGCTAACCAGTAAGAAAACCCCGTATCAAACATGGCATCGACTGGTAGCTTTAATCCATTTGCGGCAATGAGATCGATCTCAAAAAGGATTGCATCTTCATTACCGATCGATCCCAATATCATATCGAACCACAAGCCCCAGATTCATTAATCCGAAACGTATAATGAAGCTTACCTGGATATTTTGCTTGACACTGTAACGATGCTACTTCTAAATCGCGCTCGATAAAATATTCGCCACTATCTGGTTCAATGGCGATGAACCAATTGTAATGAGTCGCGATTAGTTCGGGTTTAACTCGATCGAATATGGGGTAACAACGCTGATAAAAAGCTTCACTTTCAGCTTCTCGTTTGGCTTTTTGTTCTGGTGTCCATTGAATTTCGGGAAAGAGCCGTCCGCGACGACGTGTAGCTGTAGTTTTAGTCATGTTTGCGATCGAAGAGTCTCAAATTCTATTTTCCCTGATTTAGTTTGCGACGGCGCATCTTTGCGGCGACTGTGGCTCTGTCTACCGGGAAGCCAGCCATCGGGATTTCTTGATACTGACGTTCTGTTTCTAATTTCTTTAACTCGGTATAATCTACCCATTGGATGCAATTAACCGGACAAGTATCGATCGCTTCTTGGATCGTATCTTCGAGATCGCCATCTTGGCGCACTACCCTCGCTCTCCCGTGTTCTGGCTCGATAAAAAATGTGTTCCTTGCGGTATGAGCGCAGTGGAGACAACCAATACATGTCATCTCGTCTACATATACGCCCTTTTGTCGCCATACCCCACCGAGTTCCGGCTCGAACCCAGATCGATCTACGGCATCGCGCAGGAAGCCGCCTAGCTCTGGCTCGAATCCCGACTGGTTCTCATCTAATGGTGGTGGGGTAAAAGCAGCCATAGTTTAGGCACTCCAGCGTTGGACGACGAGTTTAATCGATCCGTCTTGTTGGTTGCGTTCTTCGGCGACTTGGAAGCCTTGTTTGGTAGCTTCGGTCAAGACTGTATGATAAGCATAACGTTGGGTAACTTGGCTGATAAAGCGATCGACCGACCAATTTTGCTGCCAGAATTGCAAGTCAGCAACTAGTTCGTACTCATTATTGCCGTTGCTGCTGAAGCCGATATCGTAGCCATTTTCCTGCTCGATAATCACGGCGGCGGTACGGGTATCGCCTTGATAGCCGCGTACTGGCTGCGAGCCAGTTTTCCACTCAATACCCAGATCTGTCAGTGCTGCGGTGAGCGATTCTACGTTCCGAATCTTGGTTTTGATATTGCTAAAGTGGGACATATAAGTGTGGGTGGTAATGGGTGAATAATGAGTAATTAATAGCTAGCTGTTGAGTTACCAAGTGGCTTGAGTAGTCGCAGCAGCAGTTAGTTCGAGATTTTGGGTAAAATATTCCGCAGTTTGTGATTGGCTGACGACATCACCTAGTTCGGATTCGATCGCGGCGGTTACTACGGTGCAAGACTGACCCACTACACCAGTGACTTTTTCATGCACTCGTCCATCTGGGTAGATGATAAACTCTAGCGTCTCCATGCTCATAGGTGATGTAATTGCTCCAAATATTTCGATCGTTAAGTTTGATTATATTTAGTCTGAGTAAAATAGTTTAGACCCGATCGGTAGATGACACGAGCATTATGTCTCAATTGCCATCAACATCCATCTTCAATAACGGTTGATGTTTGCTAAAACTTGGTAAAAGTTATTATTTGGTAGAGTTATTCTTGCATTATAAGTAAGTTTCTGTTTTCTGAGGCGGTACATCAAGTTTCGTAAACTTTAGATCTTCGCCCCTCCAGATTACTTATGGATACCAGATTGTTTCTACCTGTCGTGCTAGGGCTTGAACCTGAGATCGATAATTTTGATGCTCGGTGTCTGTACCGACGATAACCGTCACATGACCGAGTTTGCGTCCGATTCTCGACTCCTTGGCATACCAGTGGACGTGTGCATTGGGGATGGATGCTATCTGCTGGCGTTTGTCTAGGTAATCGCTGTGAGTATCTTCATAGCCCAATAGATTGACCATCACTGCACCGCCACAGGTGAGCGCGGGACTACCCAAAGGTAAACCAGCAACCGCCCGAATCAGTTGACTAAACTGAGATGTAGCACATGCTTCGATCGTCAGATGTCCAGAATTGTGCGTGCGCGGGGCAATTTCATTGACGGAGACTTTGTTATCAGCGGTGAGAAATAATTCAATCCCAAATACGCCAACGGCATCTAGACTGGTTAGTAATTTGGAGGCGATCGAATTACATGCTTCGACAATCTCGGCTGGTAAATCATCCAGAGTGAATACCCGCCGACACACTTGGTCTTCCTGTTGAGTTTCGAGGATGGGATAGGTAATTACTTCGCCATTGACACCTCTAGCGGCGATGACGGCTAACTCGCGATCGAATTTGACAAATTCCTCAAGCAGAAACGGCGTGTCCGGGTAGCGATGGTAGAGGGCTTTTAGTGCAGATTCATCTTTAATAATAAATGTCCCCTGTCCGTCATAAACATTGCGTCTGGCTTTGACAACGACGGGAAATTTAAAACCTGGGGGTATTTCTGGCTGCTCTAGTACGGCAAATTTAGGCACTGGTAGCCCTAAATCTCGCAGGTAGCAGCGTTGGGTATATTTATCTAGTAATGGAGCTAAAGCCGATAATGGCGGCAGAAATACAACATTATTTTGCTCGGCAAGTTCGCCCAATCCGGCTAAATCGACGAACTCATTTTCAAAGGTAATTACGTCGCATTTAGTTGCTAGTACTGCGGTGGCGGCGACATCATCGACATCCGCAATTACCGTTTCTGCTGCCAAACTAACAGCGACATCATCATTGTGAGGAGTTTGAATGACTAATTCTATCCCCAATGCTTGGGCGGCACTAGCCATCATCCAGGCTAGTTGTCCGCCACCAATTACACCAATTCGTTTCATTAATCTAATCTAAATCGATGTCTACTTACAGCCGAGGGAATCGCGGGTGGCGATGCCAGTTTTGGAATTAGTACCAGTCGCAATTTTGCAGAGTTCTTTTTGTTGAACCTTGCCTAAGATCGCATCGGTAAAGTCTGCGCCAGCAATATTAACATCTTTAAATGTCGATCGCAGCATCATTGCCTCTGTGAAAATCGCATCGCTCAAATCCGCACCCACAAACCGAACTTGATCTAGTAAACCTTGAGAGAGATTAACTCCGTGGAGATTTGTCCGGTTTAACGTGGACGAACTGATGACTACACCGATGAGGTCTGCACCGGAAAAATTGGTATCATCTAACTTGGCATTCGTAAATACTGCTGTCTGTAAGTTTTTTCCTGAAAAGTCTTGCCCGTTGAGTTCGGCATTATCATAGGAGAGTGATGGACTGTATTGAGAAGTTCCTCCCGCCGCGATCGCGTTACCCGGAAAAAATATTAAGATCGAAGCAAAAATTAAGGCGATAATAGTAGGCATATTTTCCAGTAAACAACGATGGACGATCGAGCAAAGCTACTGCTACTCTAGTCAGTGCGTAAATTCTGACGAGTAATTCTCGGTTATGATTTTTACAATCCTTAACATTCACAGTTTATCCTAAAAATCGGACTGACGATCGATCCCAACTCTCTCGAACAGTTGCGCTACTTGCGAAAACCCCTGTTACCGCAATTTTCACTCACATCTCCCCGCTCCCAACTATGCCTAAATTCCTAATTAACTGGGTTTTGAATGCCAGTGCGTTTTTAATTACGCAGCAAATTATCGACCATTTTTTACCAGGACAGTTTCGGATTAGAGATTTTGTAACGGCTCTAATCGCCGCTTTATTGCTGGGCTTAATTAATAGTACGGTGCGTCCAGTGCTAAAATTATTAACTTTCCCATTGACAATTTTGACATTAGGGCTGTCTTCATTGGCAATTAATGTCGCGTGTTTGATGTTTGTCGATGCGTATGTGCCAGGATTGCAGATTAATGGCATCGTTCCGGCGATTGCTGGTTCGGTCGTGCTATCGATCGTCTCAACATTAATTCACTGGATATTTAAATAGTCGATCGATATTTTTGAAGGTAAGATCGAAATAGCCAGAGATCGACTAATTTGGCTTTTGCCTTAATTTAAAATTTATGGAAACATCAACACCAGTTAGTGGCTTTCAGATTGCCGAACTTACGGCAATTAATATCGCTAAATTTATCACTATTGTATGTCTGATTGCTTTAGCGGCGATCTATGGCATTCATGATGTCCGGCAAGTTATTTATCTATGCTTGCATATTAGCTATTGCAGTTGGTGGTTGCTGGAGCAATGGCTATTTCCGCAACGCAGTCAGCAAATTTTTACTGATAAAATTGGTTTATTACCATTTATATTCGTGCTGTTGTTTGTGGGTATTTTTTATGCATTACCTGGTTTTCTGGCATTTACTAATTCCGATCCGATCGGCTATTTAACAGTTGCGATCGCCTTACCGCTCTATATTTTTGGTACTCTCATTAATACCGCTGCTGATGTTCAAAAAATGACTGCCAAAGGGATGGGTGCAGGACTAGTTAATGATGGTGCTTGGAGATCGATTCGCCATATTAATTATTTGGGTGACTTAATGCGGTATACGAGTTTCAGTGTGGTTGCTGGTTCTGGATGGGCGTTTTTGTTACCTGGTTTAATTTTCTTGCTTTATCTACAACGGATTGCGAGTAAAGAGACGGCGATGGCTGCTAAATATCCCGAATTTACGGCTTATCAACAAACTAGTACTCGCTTGTTTCCGCTGATTTGGTAGATTTGGATCTTGCATTAAAACATAGTTGCTAGTGTTTTAGTGGATAGTGAATAGTGAATGGTGGATTAAGAAAAGCTAGATCGTCTTGACGATCTAGCTTTATTTTTGACTGATTTCGTCATTTCTACCATTGAAACCCGTGTAACTTGGGTAGGGGTGCAGAAGTAGATGTCGCCCTTAATAAGCGGGGAATTTTACCGCTATCATAAACGCGAAACTCACTTGCTACGGTCGCTTCCAGGTCGCGGACGGCTTGATTCATGACAACTGACCCATTTAGATCGGAAACAGAACGATGGAAGGTACCCCTGGGAATCCGGAGAATTTCGCGATCGGTCTCTAATCGCACAATATGATACGGATAGTTCCAGGTAAAATTGACTAAATAGAACGTCCTGCCGCCCGATATCGCCAAAAGATTGTCTTCCTGGTGGGAATGAAGATAAAATTGCCAATAACCGCGATCGCTATCGGGTGGACTGGTGGCTGGGCCTGTATGAACGACTAAATCCCGAACGTTTGATGTGGGAACGGTAATATCGAAGAAGCGGACGCTGGGCGTATCGCGGAACTTTTTGTAGCTGACCATTTCAAACACGATCGTACCTCACACAAGATAATAATGTCTATTTACCAATGAGCGTCGCACATCCAAGTTTGGCAAACCGTCAAATTTGAACCTTTTGCCGTTCTTACTTCCTATTCTAAGATTTGAAATTAGCGATCGGGGAAATTTATGCCAGATCGTTACGGGGAGAGAGGGAACGATAGGTTACATCCGAGCGTCATGATTACAAAGAGGGGTTGCATCGATAAATCTGTGAAATTATAAATAATTCCTAACGATTATGAATAGACTGGTGCCTGTTTTTTTGGGGATGGCGACGATTGCGCTGATGCAACCTGTCACGATGGCGGCTGAGGTAAATAATGATGCAAATTCGGCATCTCAACGGTTTTTATCGGTAGGAGTAAGTAAGTATAATAGCGGCGATAAGCAAGGTGCTTTGGCTGATTATAACCAAGCAATTCAGCTCAATCCTGCTTATGCTTTGGCGTATGTAAATCGCGGGGTGCTGAAATCGGCATTGGGAGATCGTAAAGGTGCAATTGCTGATTTCGATCGGGCGATTGCACTCGATCGTAAGTTCGCTCAAGCTTATAATAATCGCGGTGCGGTTAAATATGAATTAGGTAATAAACGCGGCGCAATCGATGACTATAGTCGCGCGATTGCCGTTTCGCCCAAGTTCGCTCAAGCCTATTATAATCGCGGTGCGACTCGATCCGAATTAGGCGATAATCAAGGTGCTTTAAGTGACTTGAATCGGGCGATTGCCCTCGATCCGAATTATGGGGCGGCATATTACAGTCGCGGGGTGGTAAAAGCGGCTCTAGGCGACAAACGCGGCGCAATTTCTGATTACACTCGCGCGATCGCGCTCAATCCGAATAATGCCAGTGCCTATTACAATCGGGGGGCGATTCAATATGAATTAGGCGAAATTCATGCGGCTGCTGTCGATTACGAGCGAGCTGTGGCACTCGATTCATACTACGCTAATAAATATTACCGAATTGCGAAGGTTCGTTATAGTCCGATCTTTATTTATAGTCCTTATTATATCGGCGGTTATCATCACCAGGGTAGCGTTGTTTATTACAATCAATTCATTTTTTCTAGCCCTGTATATGTAAATACTGTCTACAACCGACAGCAGATTAACAACAACTCTACTCCCATCATTCAAGTAAACCAACAGCGGCGGAATGGGGGCGGAAATAGTACGATTATTATTAACAATACCACTACCACTTCGACAAATAATCAATCTACACCTCGATCTGGCACCAGCTACTCGCGAGAAAATCGCCAGGTAATTATTGAGAACGCCTCGAATTCACAGGTAAATATTCGACAAGATCGCACCATTCGCACTCGCAGTAATAGTGGAACCGATCGGACGAATACCCAGGTTGATATTACCACTCCCCAAGTAACAACTATTACGCCGACGATCGATACAGTTAATGTTCGCGAAAGTCGCACTACTCGCGATCGGACGAATACTCAGGTTGATGTTACTATTCCCCAAGTCACAACCAGTACGCCGACGATCGAAACAGTTAATATTCGCGAAAGTCGCACTACTCGCGAGGATACCGATCGCAGTAACGAACGAGAAACTATTCGCAATCCATCTACCCCTGCTGAAAATATTGTACCCAGTCGAGAACGAGAATTCAGACAGCGTTAGAAATAGGGACTAGGGATTAGGGACAATCGAACCTTTACCTTTTCCCCCTACTTCACTAGTTGATTGAACTGCACTCTAATTTACTGCTGTCCGCCACATTCGGGACAGAACTTATAGTTGACGGTATGAATTACGCCGCAATGACCGCAATGAATTGCTAAGGCTCCAGAACTGGCGCGTTTTGGTTTGGCTAATCCCAACATTTCGGCATTAGATTTACCTGCGGCTACCATTGGGTAACAATTTTCGTTGCGCTTGACTAGCGCATTGAGTAAAACGGGGCCATCGTGAGCTAACATTGCCGCGATTGCAGCGGGTAAATCTTCCCGACTATCGACCGTCATCCCCTTGATGCCATAAGCCTGCGCTAACAGCATAAAATCGGGCATGGAGGGTGCCATTTCCGAAGAAGAGTAGTTTTCCTCGTAAAAGGCTTCTTGCCACTGTCTGACCATGCCTTGCCAGCCATTATTGATAATGACAATTTTGACATTCAAGCCGTATTGTTTGAGCGTACCGAGTTCCTGAAGATTCATCTGGAAACTGGCATCGCCGCTGATACAGATGACTTGCTCGTCGGGTAGTGCCATTTGCACGCCCATTGCTGCGGGTACGCCAAATCCCATCGTCCCCAAACCAGCACTCGAAATCCAGTGGCGGGGGAGGTTATTGAGGAATTGCGCCGACCACATTTGGTGTTGACCGACATCGGTTGTATAGTAAGCGTCTGGAGCCTGACGGCGACATTCTACGACGACTTCTTGGGGTGCTAATAAGCCCTCATAGCTGGGTGCGACTAATGGATTATCGGCACGCCAACCGGAGATCGTCTCCAACCACGATCTAGTTTGCTCGGAATTACTGCCTAAACCTAGTTCCCGGATGCGCTGAAGTAGTTGAATTAAAACTTGTTTGACATCGCCGACGATCGGGATATCAGGGGTGCGGTTTTTGCCGACTTCGGCGGGATCGATGTCGATGTGGATGACTTTAGCGGTAGCAGCAAATTCTTCTAATTTACCAGTCACCCGATCGTCGAATCTCGCACCGACAGCAATTAATAAATCGCAATCAGTCACTGCCCAATTGGCATAAGCGGTACCGTGCATTCCCAACATCCCGACGGAAAGCGGGTGTAGTTCGTTAAAGGCACCTTTACCCATTAGGGTAGTAGTTACGGGAATTTGGAACAGTTCGGCGAGTTGTTTGACTTCTTCGTGCGCGCTAGCCGAAATAGCTCCACCGCCGATATAGAGTAAAGGCTGCCGACTTTTGGCAATTAGTTGAACGGCTTGGTTAATTTGGCGAGGATTGCCGCGTACGGTGGGCTTGTAGCCAGGTAATTTGACGCTACCGGGGGCGACGGGGGTATACTCGCATAACATCGCACCGATATCTTTGGGAATATCGATCAAGACGGGGCCGGGACGACCGGAAGCCGCAATATAAAAAGCTTCGGCGACGATCCGTGCCATGTCTGCGGGGTTGCGGACGACGTAAGAGTGCTTGACGATCGGCAGGGTAATTCCATAGATATCTGTCTCCTGAAAGGCATCGGTACCGATCGCGTAACTGGGGACTTGTCCGGTGACGATTACCAGCGGAATTGAGTCCATCTGCGCCGTGGCGATGCCTGTAACCAGATTTGTAGCTCCAGGGCCAGAAGTAGCAAAACACACCCCTACCTGTCCAGTAGCGCGGGCATAACCATCGGCAGCATGGGCGGCACCTTGTTCGTGACGCACGAGGATATGCTTAATTTTACCTGCGGCTTCAAAGCGATAAATTTCGTCGTAAATGGGGAGGATCGCCCCACCTGGATAACCAAAGATATGCTCGACACCATGACGATGGAGACTGTCGAGCAACGCGTAGGCACCAGTTTGAGAATGCGAAACTGCTGTAACGATCGGTAATGGTTGGGTAGTTGCTACTTCAATGACACGTTGAGAAACCACGAATAAAACCTCAGGAGATGGGAGGGGGGACGGGGGGACTGGAGTAAGGAGTAAGAAATTTAGGACATATATTATCTTGAAGTAACAACGCCGACTTTTGGGGGTTGGGTTGAAGACTACTGAATTTTGGATGTCTGGTTACGGCACTAACCGATCTGATTTTCTATTATCGGTCTATCGATCGACGATGGCGAACGATCGATATATTTATTTTAGGCTTGGAAACTTCGATCTTCCAGCAGCTCCAGTCCGATCGATATCCCTGGGGATGCGATTTTGTAAAATTATAGAATCGCGTCTGGGTTATCTCGATCGAGCGGTTGACCTTTAAGATTGAGCCAATGTTCTCGGTAGAGTAATTCTAGCTGATTTCCAGCTCCTCGAAATAACTTGATTTGACCGAAGATCAATCCTTGAAATAGTCGATAAAAAGCGAGGCTAAAAATCGCGACGATCATGCCTGCGGCAGTAGAAATTAATGACTCACTGATTCCTAGCGTGACATTACCACCAGCGGCGGTACCTAGATCGTTAAGCTTAACCCCATCGAGCGATCTAATCAATCCTAATACCGTGCCCAATAATCCCAGCAACGGCGCGAGTGCAATTATCGACTCTAGCATCTTGTCTCCTCTCCGCATGGTGGCAATTTCTTCCTCGGCAGAGGCTTCTAGAGCGAGTTTGAATGTCTCCGGATCGGGATTTGCCCGCTTGAGCGGTTCGTACAGAAATCTACCGATGGGTTTGCGGTTGCGTTCTTGCTTGGCAATTTGAGCGGCGGTATCCCATTCATTATTCGCACTGGCGGCTAATACGCTTTCGACTAGCTCTTCTTCTTTCCTGAGCGTTTTAAACCAAAACCACAGCCGTTCTAAAATCGTCGCTAAGGATAAAACTGATAGAGCAAACAACGGCCACATTGTTGTGCCACCTTTCTCAAACAGGTCTCTAACATCCATAATTAATCAGTTGACGGTTGACGGTTGACAATTCGGCTAAGAGTTAATTATTACAGTTAATTGACGCTCGATCGCGTAGCGTAGGCAAAGCCTAATCGATTGCTATCTAAATAGGTGTTGTGAGACAGACGATCTCGTTCCCTGCTTTGCCTGGGTTTCGCCTTGCTCTACCCAACCTGCATATCCTTACTCTGAGGCAATTTCAGATTAAGTTATTTAGAAGAGGCTACGCCAACGTGACTAAAACTATGACTGAGTATAACCTGCCACAATTACATGCAGATCTGCAACCTTACTTGCAAGGCGGCGAACTTCATCATCCGCTCGTACATCTTGAATATGATATTCCAGCATTCTATTCACGGATAAACCAATTATACGAGTACAAACAGCGGCAAATTTACGAGCCAGATCCGCCAAATGCATGGGCAACATATTTCCCACATCTATCGGCAGCCGATCGCCACAGGCAGTTTATCACTGAAGAAATTGGCAGGCAAGATCCAGAATATTTCAAAATTATCGGTCAAATCTGGACGGATTATGAAACACTCGGACAAGTATCGTCTTTTCTCGAAATGATGTTAAGTGTGGAACCATTCCAATTCAGTCAGCCACTCTCTCAAAATGTGGTGCATTTGATGATAGAAACAGAACAAGAAAAATTTTCTCAACTTCCAGATGAATTTACTATTTATCGAGGTCATCATCCACGATTACTCAATGGGATATCATGGACGATCGATCGCAACATCGCCCTTCAACATGCACTTGGCTGGCATAAAAACAGCCAAATTTCAACGGGCATTGTTAGTAAAAAATCGGTAATTGCGGTTATCGATCGATGGACTGAATCTGAGGTTATCGTTCCGACTCGCTTAGTTAGAGCGATCGATACCCAAACCGACACACCAGAATCGATCTGACTAGCCTCGAATCCAATCCGATCGGAGGATGTGTCGATCGATTTACTCGATTAAAATTAAGAATAACGGATGTTCTTTGGCTAACTTTATGTCGCTCAGTCATGGTAGATTTCATTGGTTCAAAGCCTTAACGATCGCTGCATTTGTTACCATTGCGATTCCGATGCCGGGTCGTGCTGCCGATCGCATTGTCGGACGTTTCCCACCTTTTAAAGACATCGCTATTTCGGTTGGCGATCTGGAAACTTTTGCTAAAGATGGTAAAATTCCTGGTAAGTATGCCGAATTAGCCAAGCAAGTTCCACCAGCTCAACTGCAACAGTGGCGACAGTTATTAAAGCAGCGATTCGATGTTAGTCCGGCTTATGTATCGCAGTTTACCAATTCACCGTTAGTTGAAAAGTTATTAGAGCGCATCGGCGAATCTATTCAGCCTGCTTCGCGAAAAAATGGGATGAAATCGCTTAGAGTGGCATTAATTAGTGCGGCTAGAGATAAAAAAGCGGGCTTAACCCCGATTAACTTTATTAAGCAATTTCCCAGTCGCCAAATTAATCTCGATCTGGCGGAAGTATTCACCATCTATGATAATTTTACCGAATTATTCAAACGCCGAGATAATGCAATCGTGGCATTCGAGCGCATTGCCAATGCTGAAGTCACCATTAACAACAGCAATTTTACCAATAGCATCGATCTCCGCCGTCGGGGGTCATTTCGATGGCAAAAACGACAATTTTCCTGGTTGGATAAATCGCGCCAACGGATGGTACCGGGGGATCTTTATCTACCGCAAACCAGCTCAACCGCACCGATACCAATTATTGCGATTTCCCACGGTGTCGCTGAAGATCGCACCACTTATGGCTATTTAGCCGAACATCTCGCCTCCTATGGGTTTGCAGTTGCCTCAATCGAACATGTCGGTGGCGATGCCAATCGGTTTCGGCAGTATTTTTCGGGATTGGCTCCCGCTCCAAAAGCGACAGAATTACTCGAACGTCCGCGCGATGTCTCTTTTCTGCTAGATGAATTACAACGCCAAGCGCAAACCGATGCTACCTTGAGACAAGTAGATGTCGATCGGGTGGGATTAGTCGGACATTCGCTCGGCGGCTATACGGTGTTAGCTTTAGCAGGCGCGCAAATCGATTTCGATCTCGTCAAACGGAGCTGCACCCCCAATCGCTCGTTAAATTTATCGGTGTTGCTCCAATGTCGAGCCAACGAGCTAACACCCCAACCATATCGCCTCCAAGATCCGCGAATTAAAGCGGTGTTTGCCATTAGTCCCCTCGGTAGCACGCTGTTTGGCAAGCAGGGGATAAGTCAAATTCGCGTACCAGTATTTTTGCTAGGCGGTGGCGATGATATTATTACACCTGTGGTACCAGAGCAAATTTATCCATTTACCTGGTTGCAAACACCCAATAAATATCTGGCTATTTTAGATAAGGGGACGCACTTTTCTACTCAAGATATCTCTCAAAGCGATAATGTTTTTCCAGTTTCCGATAGTTTAATTGGTGCCGATCCCGCACAGGCACAGATTTATACTAAAGCACTCGGCGCGGCATTTTTTCAAACCCATTTAGCCAACCGGAGTCAATTTCAGAGTTATCTCAATGCTGGTTATGCTAACTTTTTGACACAGCCGAGTTTTCGGAGTGTCGAACGGACTACTAATACAGGGACTAATAATTTAGCCGTTCTTGGTTCCAAACCCGCGTCACTGCGGCTTAATTTAGTCAGTGCGCCTGTTGCTGAATCGATCTCCCAAGCTTTGCAGCAAGATACTTCACTCGCTCCCAAATTAGTTCCTTAAATTAATTAATTATTAGTTTTTTATAATGGTAATTTAGACTCCTTAATTATCATACTAAAGCACCCCCACAACTAGAACCACTCCCCGCCGTACATCCATAGCAGTAATCTTGCGTCTGGACTTTGCCGATCGCATCTAGAGTTCCGGCGGCTAAAAGTCGATCGATTGTTAACAATTCGCCTGTGGGTGTTAACGATGGTAAATTTGCCATTTGATTGAAATCGCAATCGTAAATATTACCCAGATAGTCGATCGAGAGTTGGTTGCGACACATTAAATGTGAGACGGTATCGGGGTTATGATGGGATTCTAAGAATTGTAAATAAGGCTGGTAAAGTTGCTGATGTTCTAGTTGAAATTTAGTTCTGCCGATCGGTAAATTGGTAATCGGGAGCAGTTGGTTGAAACAAATATCGAAATGTGCTTTGAGAAATGCTTTATAATCTCGTTCTAGAGCGACTCGATCGGGTGTCAATCGAAAATCGGTCGAGGTGGGGATAGGGGGATTGTATACTAAGTCGATCTGTAAATTTGGGTCGATACCATAACCTAGCCGATTCAGCCATTGCAGTGCTTGAATCGAAGCATCAAAGGTGCCTTTGCCGCGCATTTTATCGACATTATCTGCTAAATAACAAGGTAATGAAGCGACAATTCTGGCTCGATGTTGGGCGCAATAGGCGGGGATATCTGCGTAGCCAGGGACGAAATAAATGGTGAGATTGGAACGGACGATCGCTTGTTTGCCCTCCGCGACGGTAGCTTCTAAAATAGGTTTGAAACCATTGAGCAATTCTGGCGCGCCGCCTGTGAGATCGACGGTGTGAATCTGCGGAAATGCATGGATGAGTTGAATGACTCGATCGACAATAATGTCGGACATTTCTTCGGTACGTTGGGGACTAGCATCGACGTGGCAATGGGTACAAGCAAGATTGCAACGTTTACCGAGATTTACTTGAAGGATTGTTATCGGTTGTTTGGTAAGCGGAGATTTGAGTCGCTCGGCAAATGGAGTAATATCTAAATCGATCGATGTTGCAGATGGTTGAAGCATGTAGCGGCGATGATGATATATCTCGATCGTAGCTTAGATTAGAAATGGGAGATCCAGCAATACTCGCGATCGAACATTGAGGTTAGATCTGCTGATACTTGTTTTTAAAAATAAAACTGCTGCAATCCGCATTCTGTCGTCACCAATCGCCAAAATTTAAGCCATAAAATAGGGTAAGAGTTTTAAAATGAGAATTGCTGGAATTATCCCCATCATCAATTTCGAGATGTGAATTTAGCGATCGGCATCTACCCAACCTTACCAAATACTCTGATATGGCTAGCAATATTTCTACAC
>NZ_JANPLS010000354.1:0-4617 GCF_031422475.1 Chamaesiphon sp. VAR_48_metabat_403 | reverse complement strand
TATCGAGGACTTTAGTTTCCCAGATATTATCGTCGATATCGAGTCGAGCTACTTTTGTTGCTGTTAATGTTGCCGCTTGCAGATTTTGGAGTGTATCGAGATCGAGACGATAATAATGAGTGTTACCTTCCGATCGCATTTGGACGAGTTGCAATTGCTTGAGTTTAGTTAAATGATGAGAAACTGTCGGCTCTTTCAACGCTAAAATCGATGCCAATTCTTCGACGCTACGCTCTTGCTGTGCGATTGCACCTACCAGCTTCAAGCGGCTTTCATTTGCCAATGCCTTAAAAAACTGGAGCAGGGTATTCAAGTCTGGTTCGCTCATAGATACAATTCTAATTAGATGTATGTCTAATTAGAATTGTATCTAATTAGATCGCAATTGACAAGTAGGCTTTAGGCTTTAGCGAAGATCTACCCACCCCGCCCTACGGGCACCCCTGTCTTGGAAAGGTGCTCTACTTGGGGAAACCCCAAGACCGCACTTTCCGCTCCAGGGAGGGGATTTTCCCTACTCCCATCTTCCATCTAAGAGAATTAAGTAGATAACTGTAACAACCAACGAATTTACCGATCTCAAACCTGCTAAATAAATTACAGTTAAAGAAGGTAATCACATCGAGATCGTATCAGACGGGGAAAACTGGCTATGCACCTAAGCGAAATCACCCATCCAAACCAGTTGCACGGTTTATCAGTTCGGCAATTAGAGCAGGTTGCTTTAGAAATCAGAGAAAAACATCTTCAGACAGTGGCTACCAGCGGCGGTCATTTGGCTCCAGGCTTGGGTGTCGTCGAGCTGACACTGGCACTGTATCAAACATTAGACCTCGATCGAGATAAAGTAGTTTGGGATGTCGGACACCAGGCTTATCCGCACAAATTAATTACAGGTAGATATAATCGTTTTCACACACTTCGCCAGAAGGATGGAATTGCAGGCTATCTCAAACGCGGCGAGAGTAAATTCGATCATTTTGGAGCGGGACACGCCTCTACGAGCATTTCTGCCGCCTTGGGGATGGCGATGGCACGAGACCTTAATGGCGAAAACTTTAAATGCGTTGCGGTCATCGGCGATGGCGCGCTGACGGGGGGAATGGCTCTAGAAGCGATCGATCATGCGGGACATTTACCCAAAACTAATTTATTAGTGGTGTTAAATGACAACGAGATGTCGATCTCTGCCAATGTGGGCGCAATTCCGCGTTATTTAAACAAACTGCGCGTTAGTGCGCCGATTCAGTTCCTCAGTGACAATATCGAGGAACAACTCAAAAATATTCCGTTTGTTGGCGAAACGATTTCTCCCGAACTCGCACGGGTGAAAGAAGGGATGAAACGATTAGCCGTCCCCAAAGTCGGCGCGGTATTTGAAGAACTCGGTTTCACCTATATCGGCCCCGTAGACGGTCACAATTTGGAAGAATTGATAAGTACCTTCGAGGGTGCCCACAAGCACGCAGGGCCAGTTATGGTACATGTTGTGACCAAAAAAGGTAAAGGATATACGATCGCTGAAAAAGACCAAGAAGGTTATCACGCTCAAAGTCCCTTCAACCTAGCAACTGGTAAAAGTGCCCCTGCCACAAAACCTAAGCCACCTACATATTCCAAGGTATTTGCCGATACCCTGATGACGTTGGCTGAGAACGATCCGCACATCGTGGCAATCACCGCTGCAATGGGCACGGGGACGGGCTTGGACAAGTTTCAGGCAAAATTCCCCGATCGCTATATCGATGTCGGGATTGCCGAGCAGCACGCCATTACTCTCGCTTCCGGTTTAGCAACCGAAGGAATGCGCCCAGTCGCCGCTATTTATTCGACCTTCTTACAACGCGCCTTCGACCAAATCGTTCATGATGCGTGTATCCAACATCTACCCGTATTCCTATGTCTCGATCGAGCTGGAATCGTCGGTGCGGATGGCCCCACCCACCAAGGGATGTATGATATTGCCTATCTGCGGTGTATCCCCAATATGGTGCTGATGGCTCCTAAAGATGAGGGCGAATTGCAACGCATGGTAGTGACTGGAATTAATTATACCGACGGGCCGATCGCGATGCGCTACCCCCGTGGGAATGGTTATGGCGTACCACTGATGGATGAAGGCTGGGAAGAATTACCGATCGGTAAAGGTGAAATTCTCCGTCGGGGCGATGATGTGCTGATGATTGCCTATGGTTCGATGGTACATCCCACGCTGCAAGCCGCGCAACTATTGAACGAACACGGCATTTCGGCAACGGTAGTTAATGCCCGTTTTGCTAAACCGCTAGATACCGAACTATTTGCGCCGCTGGCACGATCGATCGGTAAAGTAGTCACAGTCGAAGAAGGCTGTCTGATGGGCGGCTTTGGTTCGGCAATTATTGAATCACTAATGGATCTTAATGTCGTCGTACCAGTCAAACGCATCGGCGTACCAGATATTTTAGTCGAACATGCTACTCCCGATGAATCGTTAGGTAGTCTCGGTTTGACGAGTTCTCAGATTGCCGAAACAGTTCGGAATACTTTCTTTACTCAAAAACCCGTCGCTGTTGGTGTTTAAAATCTGAATTAAACTGCTGGTGACTAGCTGAATTACCGATACCTTAATAAGTACGGAGTTCAGCTAGTTTTTTAATAAGTAACTCAAGCTGACGCTATAAAAAGTATATGTCTATCTAATGAAATTAACTAATCTAGCTCTTTGTGTAATTTACTGGTACTTTCCGACTTTAGGAGTTTCAGGTCAAGAGCGCGAACATGTCAATCCATCTGCCACTTATGCTCAAAAATCTTCTCCGCAGCTAGCCGCAGCAGCTACCGATCTGACAATACCTATCTATGGTCAAATCCAATCCCAAGGTATTAAGCAATCTATCCTCACCCATCTCATCCACGCTCGCCATCGGAATGGATTAGTTTTGAAAGATGTGACGATTGTAGAGTTTTCGCCAACGAAACTCAAGTCTCTTACTTTCGCTAAGTCAATGTCGTGGGATTATCAAAAACTAGCTTGGATGGCAAGTAATGGAAAAAAATATCAGTTTGGCACAACTAAAAATAATATTGCTAAAGTTGCAGATTTTTCTACTCAACAGCTTCAAGTCCGACTAGTACCAAAGCAAATATCTAGTTTTCGTACTTCGGATCTACCATCTTCAGAAATTTTCCAGTCTGAATATATTGAAATAATACGTGCTGATGGTGCTAGAGAAAAAGTTTTGAGAAAACTCTGGCTGGGTCATAAACGCAGCTCTCAGCTATCACCACTACAAAGGATAATTATTATTGATTTTTCAGAACGAGAGCAAACACAACCAAAATCGATACTTTTCGCAGAATTGGCAAGTTTCGATCTCACAAACAATATTTGGAATTTACGTAAGGGTTTAGAATATTTGTTTGATGATAAATCTAAAATTAATCTTGTCAGCTTCGATCGGTTGCAAATCCAGCTACCCAAGTGATAACGAATAAGCCTCAGCACGATGCCGTATTACTTGAGATCGAGTGTGTGCTAGACGGAACGAGCGATCGAGCGATACTTTCCCAAAAGTTAAGATTGACACGATATTTGAGTCAAACAGCAATCGAGAGTGTTAACATAGCTCAACACTTGTGGTTACAAAATAGTATTTACCTACTATAGTAGAAGTGTAACTTTCAGTCTTTATTGGGGATATTGCTTGGTGCAATGTCCTGATGAGGCAGCATCTACAATCGATGCCGATCGTCCCTCAACTTTACTCATTACCTAACCTATGAATAGCTGCATTTTAATGGCGGAGATTATCAAAAATCCCGAATTGCGATATACCGCCGATAACCAGATGGCGATCGCCGATATGTTCGTTCAGTTTACCCCTCCAGGCAGTCGCCCGGAAGATCGACCACCCACGATCGAAGTTGTAGGATGGGGAAATTTAGCCACCGAAATTAAAGAAAATTTCAAACAGGGCGATCGCGTGACGATCGAAGGTCGTTTGGAAATGAATACACTAGAACGCGATGGCTATAAAGAAAAACGTGCCAAACTAGTCGCCAGTAAGATTTATCATATTATGGCTGTAGATACGCCTGCGGCTGCACCCAGAGCTACTTCTGCCGCACCGAGTTCGTCACCACCAGCTAGCAGCCGGAATACGCCACCTGCGCCGCGTAATGAAGAGCCACCAGCTTTTGATGCTGGCGATACCGATACGATTCCGTTCTAAAAAGAGATGGGAGTTGGGAGAAGTTACCAAACGCATCTCATTGAGGGCTACCGTATATACACGGTAGCTTTAAAAAGGGGGACTTTGACTGAATCTTTGCCCCCTTAAAAAGGCAGGGCTGATTCATCCCCTTTGGGAATGAATTTGTCAATATCTAAAGCAATCGGTTTTTAGATGAATGTGGTTGTTTCTTAGCATGAAATTACCATTTATTCGATCGAAATTAATTACTTTTAATCTTGACAACCTAAGCCCGATCGGGAATGAATCAGCCCTGCCTTAAAAAGGGGGTTTGGGGGATTCAGATCTAGAAACGAAGTCTAGCTAACTTGTATATATACGGTAGCTACTATGGCAACGGCAAGTTATCTAGTGGCGAAAAGGTTTTGCTTAAATACTGACT
>NZ_JANPLS010000353.1:0-47039 GCF_031422475.1 Chamaesiphon sp. VAR_48_metabat_403 | reverse complement strand
GTAGGGGCAATTCATGAAGCGGCGGTTTTATTCTGGGGTTCCCCCAGAATAAAAAACCGACAAGACAGCGGCTCGCGCTCGTCGGGTTCCCCGACGGTTGAGCGAGACAAGACAGCGGCGGTTTTATATCTCCTGTCGGAGCGACCCAAAACACGCGGAGGTTCCCTCCGCATGTGTTTGGGTCAAGACAGAGGCTCCGCCAACGGAGGTTCCCTCCGAATAAAAAAACCGACAAGACATTGCCCCTACCCTGAATTTTGCCAGAAAATAGCGATCGCCAAATATCGGCTACAGAGTTAAAGATTGAGTATTGGTTTCGAGTAATAGAGCCAAATCCTTGAGGAAATTTGCCGCATCCGCACCGTAAATAACCCGATGATCGGCGGTCATATTTACCTGCATTTGACGACGGATGGCAAATGTTCCCTCCTCACTGGCGACAACTGTCGGTTGGGATGCCCCAACTGCTAGAATCGCACCCGTACCTGGGGGTAGAATCGCGTCAAACCGATCGACTCCGAGCATTCCGAGGTTGGAGATGGTAAAGGTGCCAGAGCTGTATTCCTGGGGCTGCAATTGCTTGATCCGGGCGCGATCGACTAAATCTTTCCACATCCGGGAGAGGGAGTAAAGATCGAGTCGATCGGCATTTTGCAGTACGGGGGTAATCAAACCGCCATCGGGCATGGCAACAGCGACGGCGATGTTAATGCCGCCGGGATGATTGACTCCAGCATCTGAGTAGCAGGCATTGACGATCGGATGTCTGGCGAGTGTCATGGCGACTGCTTTGGCTAGCAGTGCCGTCATGGTGACACCTTTAGATTTGACTTGCTTATAAAGTTTATCGAGGTGATTAGTTTCGATCGTGTAACCGACGCGGAAAGTGGGGATTGCCAAACTCGCCACCATATTCCGGTTGACGGCAGCTTGGAGCGTATTGAAGGGGACGACTCGCGCACCCGCCGCAACTGTCGGTGCGACTGGGTGCGTAACTGCGGGTACGGCGGCAACTGGAGTTGCTGGTTGGCTCTGGATGACGGGAATTGGTGCTTTACCTGCGGCGGTACTAACATCATCGGCGGTAATGCGACCGTTAGGGCCAGTACCCTGAAGCGTTTCGATGGCAATACCGTATTCTTTGGCTAATTTCCTGGCGCGCGGCGATACCACAGGTCGATCGCTTCTGAGGGTTGTGGTAGTTTGCGCTACAGGTGCGAGATCGGCATTCTGGATGGCTGCGGCTGGTGTTGGGGCTGCTGTCGTTGGTGCCGCAGATGGCGATTTACCTTGAGCTTGCTGTTTGGCAGTTTCAATTTCGGCTTCGGTTTCAGCAACTAGGGCAATTGCCGATCCGACAGGCGCGGATTCTCCAGCTTGGACGATGATGGTAGCGATAAAGCCGCCATAAAAGGTTTCTACGTCCATATCTGCCTTGTCGGATTCGACCACGACAACGATTTCACCTTTTTCGACTTTATCACCGGGCGATTTCTGCCAGGAGACAATCTTGCCTTCAGTCATCGTAGAACTCAAAGCAGGCATGAAAACTTCGCGTATTGCCATGGGGAATCTTCTCGAATCAAACAATTAGGTTGAGCTTGCAGCTTCCCATCTTAGCCTAATTAGGGGACGGGGGGACGGGGGGATGGGGAGACTGGGGGACTGGGGAACTGGGAGAGGTGTAGGGAGTAGGGCGTAAGGAGTAATTCTTAATTTCCTTCACCCTTCTTCCCTAAAACCTAAAACCTAAAGCCTAAAACCTAATCTAGATATTTCCCCGAATCTCCATGACGACTCCATCATGAAGGAGGACTTCGACGTTCATTTTAGAAATCAGATTGTCGCCGAGTTTGACTGAGAAGTAGCCTTCCACTTGACCTTGACTGACTTCTTGTTTGAGTTCGAGAAATTGAACTTGTTGAAGTTGTTGAAGAGCCATATTTTTCTGTTCCAGCAATTCGCTTTTCTGCTGATTTACTTGCATTTGAATGCTTTCGATCTGCTGGACTACTTGAGGTCCAGGCGGTTGCAGATTTTGTTTTTGAATTTCGGCGACTGCTCTTTGTCCCTGAATTTCTAGTTGTTGGAGTTGTCCGTCGAGTTCGCTAATTTGGGTTTGTAATAGTTGCTGAGTTTCGTCTTTCCAACGTTGAGTAACGACAGCTTTGATACTGACGACACGTTTGAGTAATAATTGAGAGTCTGGTAGATCCATGATTAGGTAATTTTGGTGACTATATAGTTGTCGATCGACTGTGCGGTCGATCGACAGAAGATAACGAGCAGTTACTGAAGAAGAAACAAGGTACAAGATATCGCCCTTTGCCGCTGTCCCATCATTAGCTCGAACGCAGGATCGTCGCTCTGGCGTTTGGGTGAGTAGCTAGCGGCGTTACCCCGTAACCTATTTTCCCATTCAACGAGCGAACATCTCGTCAATCATAGCGTGATACCGCTCCATCACAACTGGACGACGAATTTTCAGGGTTTGGGTGAGCAGTCCATTTTCGATGCTAAATGGCTCGGCAATTAGTTTAATTGCCGCAATCCGATCGTCAACTCGATAGCCAGGGCGGTTTTTGACTTCGCGGTTGAGTTCGTCGCGATAGAGGTCGATAATTTGAGTGTTATCGAGAGTGGTGGCATCGATCGAGGGTAATGGTAAGCCTTGACTATCCGCCCAAGCTTGTAAGGCTTCGGAATTGGGGACGACTAATGCGCCGAGCGATTTTTGGTCTTGACCGACGAGGACGATTTGACTGATATACTGGCTCCGCAGGCAAGCATCTTCGATCGGGGTGGGTTCGATATTTTCGCCATTGCTCAACACGATCGTATCTTTGGCACGTCCGGTAATAGTTAAATCGTTATTAGGGGTGAGCATTCCCAAGTCGCCACTATTAAACCAGCCTTCAGGATCGATCGCTTTGGCAGTAGATTCCGGATCGCGGTAATATCCTTGCATAATCTGAGGGCCGCGAATTAATACTAATCCTTTTTGACCGATCGGTAGCGGCTGGCGAGTTTCAACATCGACAATTTTAATTTCGGTACCGGGTAAGGGTTTCCCAGAAGAGAGGCGGAGGTTTTGCCACGGACGACGGACGTTGGTAATCGGTGCGGTTTCGGTTAATCCATAGCCGACAAGGATATCTACGCCGATAATCTCAAAAAATAGATCGAGATGTTTGGCAAGCGAACCGCCACCGCTGATGATATTTTTAATTTTGCCGCCCGTCGCCGCCCGGATTTTACTGTAAACTAGCTTATCGGCGATCGCGTGAATGGGAGCTAGCAGTGACATCTGGATGCGCGCAGTTAACTTTTGACCAGCAGTAGGTTCCAGACATTCTAAACTCAATCCTTGGACGATCCGGCGCGCTTCGATATATTTTTTGCTAGTATCTAGCAGCGTATCGACTAGCTTTTGTTTGTTAGCTGGCTGTTCCCGAAATTGTTTCTGAATGCCCTCATAAATCGACTCAGACAGTCTGGGAACTGCGACGAGGTATTCTGGCTGATATTCTTTTAAATCTTGCTTGAAATAGCGAATATTGGTGTAAGTCTGCGTACACCCTTGCGAGAGCAGATAATATTCGCACGATCGCTCGTAACTATGCCAAGAAGGTAAGATACTCAACACGCGCGATCCTGGCGTGGCGGGAATCACCGTGCCGCAGGTATTGACCTGATGGAGTAAATTACCGTGGGAGAGCATGACACCTTTAGGATTGCCCGAAGTACCAGAAGTGTAGATTAGGGTCGCCAGATCGGTTTTTTTGAGAGCTACGGGTGTAAACTCGGCACTTCGACCCAGCTCGATAATATTACTAAAGTTGACGAGTTTAATCGGCAATTCAAGATCGGTGCGTTCGTCAGATAAGAGTGCGATTAACTCGATTGACAAATCGCCGATTTTATCGCTTAATTTATTCAGAGTTTTCAGATCTTCGACTACTAATATTTTTGCCTGACTATTAGCTAAGATCGATATTAACTCAAGAGTTTCAGCTTGCGAACTCCGGACGGCATTAAACGCACCCATTAACATGATGCCTTGATCGGCAACCAACCAGCGCGGACTATTATCGGCAAATAGGGCAACCGCCTGATATGGCTGGACTCCCAAACTTTGCAGCCCAGTCGCAAATAGTTGAATTTGAGTAGCTAGCTCTCGATAAGTAAAGCTAATTTCTGGCTTGCTATGCGGCGCATTAACAGCCACTATGTCTCCACATTTCGCCGCCACGATCGACCAAATTTCGGGAATAGAATTTATCTGCGTATAATCGATCGTCCGTTCGATATTTTGCCGCTCGCGATCTGCAAGCGCATAAGGATAATTGGCAAATTTAGCAGTTGTCATAATAATTACTCACTCAATTTTTATAATGCCAGGTTTAGTAAAACAGCTAGCGTTCGATATATTTATAGATTAACTGTCGATCGACCCCGATCGGCAATCGATTGTGACAGAACGTAAGGTGGTCGATCGCTCCTTTGGGGAATCGCTTAATTTATGGGAGCGCATCTCCCGCGATGCTGATGGCAAAGTTGCTAATGTATTTGAGATCGCCCCTGACTGGACGATTGAGATTCTCTCCCCCGACCAAAGCCAAACCAAAGTCGTCCGCAATATCTTATACTGCATCAGCAACGGCACCCAAATGGGCTGGCTCATCGATCCAGCCGAAGAACTAGTATTTGTCTATCGAGCCGATTACCTACGGTAGGCTTTGCCAACGAACGATCTCTGTCTTTGAAGAGCCGGACGAGCTATTACCCGTTCCTGAATTTGCCGCATCATTTCAATTAACTATCGGGAAACTATTTAGTTGGCTAGAAGATTAAGCCGATCGTCACTGAGATTTTTGACTCTGAGATCGATGAGTGACACAAAATTTGGACGTATTTACAGCGTAATTTGCAAAATGCAAATTACGCTGTAAACAACCTACTCGCTGGCATAAACGATAAATAACCGCCACGATCGCTTTTAAGTTGATGATAAAGATAAGATCGGGAAGGTCATCTTATCTCCAAGCTCATGAAACAAGTCAAATCCTGCGGTTTTATATTATTTCGCGGAGATCGATCTCAGCCATCTTTTTTGTTGATGAAACACCCCGATCGCTACGATCTTCCCAAGGGACATATAGAACCGGGCGAAACCGATTTAGAATGCGCCCTCAGAGAGATGAATGAAGAAACGGGTATTCCGGTTAGTGCCGTGCGTGTCGAGCCAGATTTTCAGTATCGATCGGTCTATTATCCTCAATATTCCCGATTTGATAACGAGGTTGTGGAGAAGACTCTGATTATTTTCTTGGGCTGGGTAGATTCACCAACTGTAATTGCCTCCAGCGAACATCTCGGTTTTGAATGGATCGATTGGCAGCCGTCTCACCGAATTCAGGCTCAAACGATCGATCCGCTACTCGCAGAAGTTGATGTTTATTTTGGGGCTGAATTGACATCTAGTTAAACTAAATGTTAGTATTTTATTCACATCCCCAGGGCGATCCCAAGGGATTACTGTAAGTAATTTTAGATTTTAGGTGCCTTTTATCGATCGATACAAAGTTGTCATATAGTGTTTAACATTGTTTCAATCGAGCTAACACCACCATAATCTCATCGATAACTTTCGTCATTTGCGATGTAGGTCGATCGTGTTGATTTAAAATGATACTAAATACTAAAGGCGAGTATTGAGGTGGATTGATATAGCCAGATAAACTGGCAACACCGCTAAGGCTGCCAGTCTTAGCGCGAACTATGCCCTGCGCGACAGTGCCTTTCATCCGATTTTTCAGACTACCGCTCGTGCCCGATAAAGGAAGAGAATCGCGGTAGATTTGTCCCATTGGTGTTGTCGCCATTGTGGATAATACTCGCACGAATGCAGTCGGCGCGACTAAATTATGTCTGGATAAACCAGAACCATCGCTGAGACGATAAGCTTGGGAATCGACACCTATTGATGTGAGATTTTGTTTGACTAAAGCGATACCTAAATTACTGGTATCTTCATTACTCGTATAGTGTTGGGGATGAGTGCGCCCGATCGATTTGAGTAAAACTTCTGCGTAGATATTATTACTGCGCTGATTAGTTTCGGTAATTAACTCGCTAATTGTCGGCGAATTAATAGCTGCTAGTTCTGGTAGATTAATCGTACTTTGCCCCGATATCGATCGGACGCTATCGATCTTGATGCTCGATCGAATCAAAGTTTGGCGAAAGGCACTAATAAAAGATTGCGCGGGATCTGCTAATGGTAAATCGATCTGAGTCGGTGGGGCATCGATCGCGAGTTTACCAGTCAACCGAATTACTGGTTTGCCAAAAATTGCGGTCGCACTAATGTTACCTTCTTGACTGGCGAGAACCGTTATACTTTGATTATCTACCAGCCAAGTATTTAAACTCGGATCTTTCCAGACATATTTTAATGGCATCCCGACTTGCTGAGAACTTACCGTTAATGGATTGGAATTTTGATTCAACATCAAACCATTAATCGCAGGCGCGTAATCAGTCGATAAATCGCCCCATTCCCAATCGCCATTAATCTGTTCCCCTCGAAAATAACCATCGTCGAAACTAATTTGCCCGATCTGTTTTATCCCCCGCTGCTGGAGTTGTTGACCGATCGATTGTAAGCCACTCACCGTCAGACTAGGATCGCCCCTACCAACAACTAAGAGATTGCTGAGATTCCCATTACCGGGCAGTTGATATACAGAAGTCCGCAGCCGCGTCGTCGCCCCCAGTTGGCGCAGAGCCACTGCTGTGGTAATTAACTTGACATTAGAAGCTGGAATGAATAATCGATCGCCATCCCGATTATAAAGTTGCGTATTCCCATCTAAAGTCTGGACGACAATGCCCCACCGATAGCGGCGCAATTCCGGTCGATCGATTATCGCACTGATAGCTGTCGAAATTTGGCTGGTACAGACAGCGGCTAATGGTGCTGGTGGTGCTGGCGGGGCTACTTGTGGTTGCTGCGCTCGTACCGATAGCATCGTGAATAATTGCACCAATAACCACCCGCAGGTTATCGCGATGGTTTGACGAAAGAGAAATAATTGCGGCACGATCGACTTACACCTGATTTTTTCGATCCTCAGTCTACTAGATCGATCGCCAGTTCGATCGCATCTGGCATCAACGACAAAATCTCTAGAGGAATAGGGAATAGAAAATAGGAAATAGGGAATAGGGGAAAGGATCGGACTGACGCTCGGCATTCAAGCTGCGATCGAGAATGGTAGTTTATGAGTTTTTAAAAAGTTTTCGTCTCAAACCTATTGGTTTCGTAGATCGGCACCGATGGTAATCTGGAACGAGAAGATCGACCGTCGATCGCGAAGCATCGCTCCAGACAATTTACCATCTAGATTAGATGGCGTTCTTAGTTCGCAGGCTTACTGTTTGTTAGAACCTTGCGCTAAACTGAGGAATCAGAAGGTAATTCTAATTGAGCTAGTCTCTAATATCTCCCCAATCCTCGGACTCGATTATGACCAATGTGCCTGTTTCGCGAATTCGTAACTTTTCGATTATTGCCCACATCGACCACGGTAAATCTACCTTAGCCGATCGATTGTTGCAGGATACAGGTACGGTCAGCAATCGAGAAATGAAAGAGCAGTTTCTCGACAATATGGATTTAGAGCGTGAGCGGGGAATTACGATCAAGCTCCAGGCGGCACGAATGAATTATACCGCCCTAGACGGTCAAGAATACGTCCTCAACCTAATCGATACTCCCGGACATGTGGATTTCTCTTATGAGGTGTCTAGGAGTCTCTTAGCTTGTGAGGGAGCCTTATTAGTAGTCGATGCATCCCAAGGTGTGGAAGCGCAAACTTTAGCGAATGTCTACCTGGCATTGGAGAGTAATTTAGAGATTATCCCCGTACTCAATAAGATCGATCTCCCTGGAGCCGAACCAGAGCGGGTACGCGCGGAGATTGAAGAGATTATTGGATTAGATTGTAGTGGGGCGATTTTAACTTCTGCCAAACAAGGAATTGGGATTCAGGAAATTTTAGAATCGGTAGTTTTATTAGTCCCACCACCTAGAGATACAATTAACGAACCTTTACGCGCCCTAATTTTCGATAGCTATTACGACAGCTATCGCGGTGTGATCGTTTACTTCCGCGTCATGGATGGGAGTGTTAAACGCGGCGATAAAGTGCGGTTGATGGCGAGTGGCAAAGAATATGTCATCGATGAACTCGGCATCCTTTCACCCACGCAAGTACAAGTAGACGAGCTACACGCTGGGGAAGTAGGTTACTTCGCCGCATCGATTAAAGCCGTCGGCGATGCGCGGGTGGGCGATACGATTACGATGGTGAGCAATCCAGCAGCTACAGCTCTCGACGGCTACGCAGAAGCCAAGCCGATGGTATTTTGTGGACTATTTCCGACGGATGCAGATCAGTATCCAGAATTGCGCGATGCGTTGGATAAATTACGGCTTAATGATGCGGCTCTCAAATACGAGCCAGAAACTTCGAGCGCGATGGGGTTTGGATTCCGGTGTGGATTCTTGGGATTACTGCACATGGAAATCGTCCAAGAACGCCTCGAACGAGAATATAATCTTGACTTAATTACCACCGCACCTTCGGTAGTTTATCGAGTCACCGATAATCATGGTACAGAAACTTATATCGACAATCCCAGTACGCTCCCCGATCCCAATCACCGTCAGAAAATTGAGGAACCCTACGTCAAATTGGAGATGATTACCCCGGAAGAATATGTAGGAACATTGATGGAATTGTGCCAAAATCGACGTGGTGAGTTCAAAGATATGAAATATCTCACCAAAGGGCGAACCACGGTAATTTATGAAATGCCTTTAGCTGAAGTCGTGACCGATTTCTTCGATCGGATGAAGTCAAATACGCGCGGTTATGCGAGTATGGAATATCAACCGATCGGTTATCGCGAAAACCATCTGGTTAAATTAGACTTGATGATCAATGGCGATCCCGTCGATGCCCTGGCGATGATCGTTCACCGCGATAAGGCTTATAATGTCGGTCGAGCGATGACTGAGAAGTTAAAAGAATTAATTCCCCGTCACCAGTTTAAAGTACCAATTCAAGCTGCGATCGGTAGTAAGATTATCGCTAGTGAAAATATTCCCGCACTGCGAAAAGACGTATTAGCAAAATGCTATGGCGGTGACATTTCGCGGAAGAAGAAACTGCTTCAAAAGCAAGCTAAAGGTAAAAAACGGATGAAAGCTGTCGGGACGGTAGATGTACCGCAAGAAGCATTTATGGCGGTGCTGAAATTGAATAAAGATACCTAAAGCACCGATAGAATGAGATGGTGCGTTACGCTTGGGCGATAACGCACCCTACAAGAAAAAATGACCCAAACCATTAATCTCAAAGTATACGGACAGCTTGTGGCTGAAGTAAAGCCAAAAGTAATCGAGACAGAAGATGAATACGAACAGTTTTTAGCTGTAGCAGAACGGTTGACTTTTAAGCAAAATCAAACACCTGAAGAGTCAGCATTGTACGACTTGGTGACGATGTTGGTCGAGACATACGAGGCAGCTCACTATGAGATCGATCGAGCTTCGCCATCTGACGTATTGCAGCATATCATTGAATCTAGTGGGATCGATCGAACAGAATTAGTTAGTATTTTTGGTTCTAGTGAATCGGTGGAGCAAGTTTTGGCAGGAACGAAATCGATCGATCCAAGTTGGGCACAGGCTCTAGGTAATCGATTTAAGTTATCGCCTAAAATATTCTTACAATCATAATTAAATTAGGTAATAGTGCAATTACATAAATTTGACTCGATCGATAAATTCTGGGATAAAACGCAGGCTTACTTGCTACAGTATGAAGCGGAAAATAACCTGTTGTTGGGAATTATCCATACACTGCGGCATAATCCAGATCGCTATCCAGAACCGCCTTATTTAGCAATAGTTGAAATTGATGGAGAGATCGTCGCAACTGCCATCCGTACCCCTCCTTACAAACTTTTATTATCCAAAGTTAGCAATCTGGATGCCTTAACTTTAATTGCTGAAGATTTACGTCAAGAACGATTACCTGGCGTGATGGGATTGCTGCCAGAGGTAGAGAAATTCGTGCGATCGTGGCAAGCAATAACGGGACAATCTTCTCGACTGTCAACAGCCATGAAAATTCATCAGCTCCAAGCCGTAAAACCTGTGGCTAATGCGACTGGATCTTTAAGATTGGCAACTGAAAGCGATCGCGCCCTATTATTAAAATGGTTGCCTGCTTTTAATACCGAGATTGGTTTTGGGGTAATTGAAGATCCCGAACTTTTAGTTGTTAATCGGTTAAAGGAGCGGCATACTTACATTTGGGAAGATAACAGTACCCCTGTGGCACTAGCAGCAGGTAGGCAATTTACAGACACGGCGAGTCGGATTGGTTCGGTCTATACGCCACCAGTATATCGTCGGAAAGGTTATGCTACTGCCTGTGTCGCAGCTTTAAGCCAACAGCTACTAGATGAAGGATGCGATCGTTGTTTCTTGTTGACAGATTTAGCAAATCCAACATCTAACCATATTTACCAACAGATCGGTTACATTCCAGTCTGCGACTGGCATGAATACTCATTTATCTTTGAATAGAATGACTGATAAATATTCATCAGCAGACTTTAAAACCGATCGAATTGTTTGCATCGATCGAGAGAATTTACATCTGTTTGCTGAAGTTATCGATATCATCGAGCTATCGTCTCGCTGTTGGGTGAAACCGCTAGCGATAGCAAAATCTAATCCCGAAAGTTTTAACTTAGAATTTCTTCACGATCTACGCGATGCGGCGCAATTAATTTTACCGACATACTTATTTCGAGATGCTTTAGATACGGAAGTTTTACCGCTGATTTCTGAGTTATTTCATCCAACTAAAGATTCAATTCGATCGACAAATGCTCAAAGAATATTATATCAATTTATTGCCGACCTCTATCGCCCATCCTGAAGCTCTATCTCGATCTCAGTAGCACGGTTGGCAATACCTAGCTATATTGTACTAAGTAGCGATCGCTAAAGCGGATCGACTGAAGATTTTATCCAATATTGTGATGGCGATTAGAAAAGATACATTGTGGGAGCAATTTCTCTCGCCTGTGATTCAGAGTTTACTAGATAAAGAGCAAATGATGGCAGTGCGCGATCGGATCGACTGGCAAGGTACGATCGATCGATATCAAGCCCCAGAATTTAGCTATCCCAGCTATTATTACACCCAAAATTATCACGGGATTGAAGGTGGCTATCTCACTCAAACAGCCGCAATTACCTACGATCCGATTACTCAGTACGTTTTGCCCCCGCACGAACCGTGGGTGCGTCAGGGTTTAATCGATGGCATCCGCACTCAGCCGCGCAAAATCCTCGATTTGGGCTGCGGTACTGGTTCGATGACTATTCCTCTCAAACAAGCCTTTCCAGGTGCGGTGGTGACGGGTTTAGACTTGTCTCCGTATATGTTGGCGGTGGCGGAAGATCGCGCTAAACAAGCAGGTGTCGCGATCGAATGGGTACATGGTACGGCAGAATTGACTCAGTTTGAGGCTGGTAGTTTTGACTTGGTTACGGCTGCATTACTATTCCATGAAACCCCGCCAGCAGTGGCTCAAACTATTCTCGCCGAAAGTTATCGCCTCTTAGCTCCAAGCGGCGAAATCGCCATTCTTGATGGAAATCAGCAGACGCTCCGCAATCTGGCTTGGTTGAATAATGTCTTTGAAGAACCCTACATCCAAGCCTACGCCGCAGGTAATCTCGATGCTTGGCTGGGCAAAGCTGGATTTGACGAGGTGCGTACCAAAGATGTATTCTGGCTCAATCAAGTCACCTGTGGGGTTAGGCTTTAGGTATTTAAAAACCAATTATCAATTATCAATTATTAATTCTCAATTAATTAAGCGTGGTTTTAAAAGCGGTTCTGTTCGATTTCAATGGAGTAATTATTAAAGATGAATCAATTCATCGGGAGCTAATTGACGAGTTATTATTAGCCGAAAATTTACCGCCTCAAGGTAAGGAATTCTGGCAAATATCGGTAGGTAGGAGCGATCGCGTTTGTATTAAAAAATTATTAGAATTGCGCGGGCGATTCGTGACGGATGAGTATTTAGATAAATTAATAGCTAAAAAAGCGATCGCGTATCAACAGCGGATGTCTCAAGTTGCGACATTACCGATTTATACTGAAGTCGTCCAGTTTATTCAACAGATGTACGATCGCGGTTATAAATTAGCCATAGTGACTGGCGCAATTCGATCGGAAGTCGAGTTAGTATTACAGCAATGTGGAATTGCCCGCTATTTTGAAACGATCGTGTCTGGAGACGAAATCGAGCAAAGTAAGCCAGATCCAGAGGGGTATTTGTTAGCTGTAGATCGATTGAACAAATTAGATTCAGATCTAAATTTATTACCATCTGAATGTCTGGCGATTGAAGATACTTTTGCCGGATTAGAAGCTGTTAAAGCTGCGGGTATTCAAGCAGTGGCGATCGCGCACACGTACCCATTTCATATGCTGCAACGCCGCGCCAATTGGACGATCGATCGATTTGCCGATCTGGAATTCGATCGAGTCACTAAATTTTTTGAATCTACCGATTCTAGAATTTAGAGCAATTTATGGTGTTGCCGATCTAAGGTACGGTTTTCTGTTTTAGCAACAGAATTATCTGTCTTTTACCCGCTCCCCGCTCCGATCTCCCCGCTTACATTTTCATAGCCCAATTCAGCAACGCCATTTTTTGAATCTACTAAATCCAAAATTTAGAGCAATTTACTTGGCAGCTTTAAGACTCGCCCGATAAGCTCGATGTACTTCTTGCACGCTATATTGATTCAGGAAAATTCGGGCAAGTTGTTCGGCTAATTGGGGATTGCCAAGATCGATCGACAATTTTAATAATGGTTTCATCGTCCGTTCGTTAAGTGCCCCGCCGAGCGATAAAATATTCCAGAGGATGCGATGAAATATCGTCATTTGAATCGTGATTTTTACATCTAAAGTGGGATGCTTTTGATAAAAAACCACGCCCATTTGACCGCGTTCTAATTCTTGTTCGATGAGGCGCGGAATCCGATCGAGAGAAAATGCTGGATGCCAATGATAACCAACCGCTTCGGGACATTTAATCATTTTAATACCCCGATTTTTAAGCCGAACGCCTAACTCTAAATCTTCCCAACCGTAGAGATCGAAACCGAGATCGAACAAGCCAACTTCTAGCAACCAATGTTTGGAGATCGCGACATTAGTAGTGGCAAAATAAGCATTAGAAAAATCGAGTAATTTATATGGTTCGCTCGTTGGCGATTCAAAATTAGCTGTATTAATTACTGCCCCATAAGTAAAAATGCGATCGTCGCCGCGTGCTTTTTGCTCTGCTACTAATACATCAGCATGACACTGTAAAAATGTGGGCGTGACGACAATATCGCTATCGATAAAGACGATCGTATCGCCCTGCGCTCGCTCTACGCCCATATTTCTGGCGGCGGATGCGCCTTTATGCGCCTGCTCGTAAATTTTGAGATGGGGTAATTCGGCGGTGCTAGCTTGCAACCACTCGATCGTACCATCGGTCGAACCATCATCGACAACGACAATCTCGTAGCCCGTCACGATTTGAGGGTCGATAGTTTGCACTTCCAACGCTCTCAAACACTTTTGCAGAATGGGCAGTCGATTGTAGGTAGGAATTACAATACTAAAAAACACCGTTATTGTCCTCAAAGATGGAGACTATCGATCGACAGCGATTGCGCGCCCCGACTTTACACTATTTTAAGACACGATCGACCCTCAAAGAGTTTCCCGATCGGGATAACCGATCGAAATTAGCGATCTGCGGCTGGCTGCTGGCTGCTACGGCAATCTGTACGGAATTACCAGGTTAACTAGTGATGATAAAATAGTGGCTCGTTAGGCTCGATCCTACCGTGCTACTCAACCTCGAACTTTGATGGGGTTACCCTAGTGTCTTTGTACCGCCTCAGCTCGTCACAAACTGTCACAAACTCCAGAACGATTGTGGTATCTGTAACGACAACCAACCTAGTCGTTCGCTCGATCCGATCTTACGTCAAAATACTCAAAATCTCCGAACCCACTGCACGATCGTAAATTTGACTGGCTAAAATTAGGGAACGAAAGCTCCACCATCTGGAGTGCGAAATTGTAACCACTACCAGGCGATAACCAAGCTTGGATTTAATAACTTTATACAGCGTAATTTTGGCTGGTGTGACCCTATGGCAGACGCAGATCGTATATCCAATAGAACTTTGAATCTTACCGATGAAGAAATCCAGATCGTTGGATATTTTGCTCAAGGTCAAAAACACTTCATCACCAGCCCAAACTTGAAGTTAGAATATACCGATACTTCGATTAGGTTGAGCGATCGCGATGGTAAATTACTAGGCATTAGCAAGCAAGTAAATCAGTGGCAGCGGAAAGTTTTAGTTAGTAACAACTCAGTCTACAGACCGAGTATGACTGAAGCTTTGATAAAACTAGGATTCATTGATAAGCAAAAATCTTCGCATCCAGAATTTAGCGAACACCATCTTTATCAAGTTCCCAATCTTTATAAATTAAACTATACCGAAGTAATTAAGTTGTGGAAAGTTTGGTGGAATAACAAACGCTATCAACTAGATCGACCCAATCCACCGATCGACGTACTCACCTTTACTAAAGGTAATTGGTATCTAGTTAGAGATTTACAACCCAAACAGGGAAATTTTGTAATTCGGACCGAACGGGGCGAAATGACGATCGAGCCAGAAGAATATGTAGTTTGGCTCGATGCGATCGACGATCGGCACAACGAGCCAAAACCAACCAGTTCTACGCCATCATTCACACTAGAACCACCTCGAAATTTATCTGCAAATCTAGCAGTACCGATCGATTCAAATATTCTATCTAGCACGAGTTTGACGACTACAGGTAGCCCGAAACCTCCTAGTTTTAGCAATTATGTCGAACCGATTGAAGAACTAGATCTAGAATCATATTTGAATACTTTTAATACCGAAGATAGTGAAGATATCGATCGGATCGAGGGCATCTATAATATCGGTGACTTGCTCAGTGGCAACACCATTGAAGAAAACGTGCTCCCACTAGCATCGCTACCGACACCAGATCTACCCGTCGAGCCAGCACCCGCAGTTGAGTCGCCTATTCCCACTAAACCAGTTATGTCAATGGCACAGCGTCAAGCCGAACTCAAGCGTAAAGCAATGACCGTACTGGCTAAGTATCTGCAAGAAGGCGATCGGATTACCCATACCGAAGTATTAAAAAATGCTCAAGGGCAAGAACTCAATCGCAAAATTACTCAAATTCAGCGGGGTTGTCCCAGTTGGGCGATCGACCAAATTCAAAAACTTCAAGAGTAATTTTAGCCGATCGCGGTAGTGAGATCGGTTGCTCGGTAAATCTCCCAGTAGATTTGCGGCTGGTAGGTTGTCAATTTGCGTACCAATTTGGCGTTAGTAGTCATCGCTACAAAATGCCAAGTATCTCGTCAATTAGTCAAGAAGAAGGGTAAAGTTGAGGTATCTGAGGAGATAGGTTTATTAGAATGATCGGTCAGTTACTAGCGGGACATTATCGCGTACTCCAAATCTTAGGTGTTGGGGGATTCGGGCAAACTTATATTACCGAAGACTTGCATCTACCGGGAAACCCTAAGTGCGTACTCAAACATCTCAAGCCAGCTAGTACGGATCGCACGGTACTAGACATCGCGCGCAAATTGTTTGAGAAAGAAGCCATTGTGATGCAGCAATTGGGAAATCACGATCGGATTCCGCGATTACTGGCTTACTTTGAAGAGCAACAGGAATTTTATTTAGTTCAGGAATATGTCCCCGGACATCCGCTATCTGCCGAACTTAAAGATAGTACCAAGTGGGGCGAACAAAAGGTCATCGAACTACTGCAAGAGATTTTGGATATTTTAGTGTTTATCCATTCTCAAGGCGTAATTCATCGCGATATCAAGCCCGATAATATCATGCGCCGCCAAGTCGATCGGCGGTTGATTCTAATTGATTTTGGAGCGATCAAACAAGTCCGCAATCAGCACGCCCAGAACGCACAACAGACGATGACAGTTGCCATCGGGACTCCCGGCTATATGCCGATCGAACAAGCCTCTGGCAATCCTCGCGCTAGTAGCGATCTCTTTGCCTTAGGATCGATCGCCATTCAAGCTCTAACTGGTGTCAATCCCTACGATCTCGCTAGCGACGATCGCACGGGCGAACTTAAATGGGAACATCTAACTGCCGCTAATCCCCACCTAATTGCCATCGTGCAGCGGATGACGCGCTATCACTTCAAAGATCGCTATCTAACCGCTACAGAGGCTCTCCAAGCCCTTGCAGGGCTAATGGGGGGTGAATCCTCGCAGTCTAAACGAGTTATGCTTGCAGGTGCCGCCCCACAGACTTACGTTCAGACACCGCCACCGCGAGAATCGCAGGCAAAGACTGTCGCGCCTAAAACCAAGCTTGCCACCCCAGCAGGTTCGCAGGCGCAGGCTCTAGCACCACCACCCACCCGCAGCTACTTTCCGATCGTTGCTGGAATTGCCACCATCGCCGCCGCAGTCGCCAGTTTTGTCTGGTTTAGCACCAGAATCATCACCCAGCGAGATTTTGCCACAGATGTTAAATCCGAGCTGTGTCGGATCGCCACTCCCACAGATTTACCTTCGACGCGAGTGCGATCGCAACCGCAGCGGGATGCCAAAATTCAAGTCAGCCTCGCACGGGGTACCAAAGTTGTCTATTTAGCCGAACAAGATGCTTTTATTCAAATCCAGATGGCAGATCGATCGACTGGGTGGGTATTCAATAATCAAGTTGGGAGCTGTAATGCACCCGTGGCAACACCATCACCAAAACCGACTCCAGCAGCAACCAAGCCACCCACACCCATTCCCGTGCCCACGCCGAAAGTCGAACGCCCGCCCGCAGTTGCGCCAACTCCAACAATAACGCCAACCCCAACCCCTTCAGTTACACCGACACCCAACCCATCAGAGTCGCCAACACCGATCGAAGTACCGACACCATCATCCTCACCAACACCAACGCCGACTACGACACCATCATCACCGATCCCAACACCTACACCTACTCCATCGCCAACGCCTTCAGTCATTCCAGCGGGAACTGGAAAACCATCCGAAACTAACAGTAATCCCGATCGTTGTCTGGCAAATCCACCACCCCCGGATTGCTTATGGTAATGAGAGTTCGATGACAATCTACAAAACCGATTTTTAGAAAAATTCGGTTTTGTGTCTCAGCGATGCAGTCAATTGATTACACTTATAAGTCGAGGATGAATCTGATGATTCAGACAAACCCAGAACGCAAAAAAAGTTTTTCGAGTTTTTCTTATAAAGAAGCCTTTAAACAATTGGGATTGCTGGAGCTACAGCGGTGGTCGATTGAGGCTGAACCCCTACCGATTAGCGATTTTTTCAGGCAGCGACTAGATCGCCTAAACAGGTTCGATCTGGAGAGTTTAGAAGTATCTAAGACATTGCTAATCGATGCAATTTGTGAGGAGGGATTAGAGGGATTCGATCGATTGAAGGTGTGGAAAGGTGCTTACCTAGAGGGTGAGAAAACTTGTGGTAATGCAGACTATTTAATTGCCGAGCGGCGGGGCTACTTAGAAGCACCTTATGTATGTGCGATTGAAGCGAAGAAGGATGACTTCGAGCAGGGGGCGGCACAGTGTTTGGTAGAAATGCAGGCTTGTCAGTGGGTAAATCGACAGTTGGGGCGAGAGATCGCAATTTATGGAATTGTTACCAATGGTGAGGGTTGGAAGTTTTATCGGCTTCAGATAGATGGTGTGGTGTCGGAATCGCTATTACACGGGATTGGGGAAATGTCGATCTTATTGGGGTTGTTAAGAGTTTTCTTTGGATTGTGCGAACAGAATTTAAACTAGGCAATAATTTCAGCAACTACAGCCATAAAAATAGCAGAAGGGGCAATTCACGAATTACCCCTTCTGCTGCGGATAAATTAAAGAAAACTCTGTCGATTATTCTAAGCCAGCATAAATCGCCAGATCGCCTAATTCATCTTCGATTCTTAACAGGCGGTTATATTTTGCCACCCGTTCGCTACGACATAACGAACCAGTCTTGATTTGTCCCGCGCGAGTCGCGACGGCTAAATCGGCGATGGTGGTATCTTCAGTTTCACCAGAGCGGTGACTGATAATCGATTTAAAGCTATTGCGAGTAGCCAGATCGATCGTTTGCAGGGTTTCGGTAAGAGTACCGATTTGATTGAGTTTAATTAAAATGGCATTCGCCGATTTTTCCTTAATGCCTTGACGCAAGCGTTCGGTATTAGTCACAAATAAATCGTCGCCGACTAGTTGGACTTTCGAGCCAATTTTCTGGGTGAGTAATTGCCAGTTTGCCCAATCGTCCTCATGCAGTCCATCTTCGATCGAAATAATCGGATACTTGGTAGTTAAATCGGCTAAATAGTCGATAAATTCACCAGGAGTATGGCTGCTACCGTCGTAGATATAGCTACCATCTTTATAAAACTCACTTGCCGCGACATCTAGCGCGAGGGCAACTTGTTCCCCCGGTTTGTAGCCTGCGGATTCGATCGCCGCCATTAGCAACTCTAATGATGCCTGATTGGACTCCAAATTGGGCGCAAAGCCACCTTCATCGCCCACACCAGTCAGGAGACCCTTTTCATCCAAAACTTTGCTCAGAGAGGCAAATACTTCGGCTCCCCAGCGGAGAGCTTCTTTAAAGGAAGTCGCACCCACAGGCACGATCATAAACTCTTGAAAATCAATATTATTAGCAGCATGAGAGCCACCATTGATTACATTCATCAATGGTACTGGCAGTAAGTTAGCCAGTGGGCCGCCTAAATAACGGTAGAGTGGCACTCCCAGGGCATTAGCGACAGCTTTGGAATTAGCTAAAGATACCGCTAGAATAGCATTAGCCCCTAGTTTAGATTTAGTCGGCGTACCATCTAATTCAATCATCGATCGATCGATCGCGATTTGATCGAAACCATCCATCCCTTCCAGAGCTGGCGCGATTTTATCCTGAATATTGGCAACAGCCTTGAGGACACCTTTACCCCCATAGCGACTGGGATCGTCATCCCGCAATTCATGAGCTTCAAAACTGCCTGTCGAGGCACCACTGGGGACTTGAGCTAGCCCAAATCCACCATTGGCTAAGTATACTTCGGCTTCTACTGTCGGGCGACCGCGAGAATCGAGAATCTCTCTGGCTCGAATTTCCGCAATCGCCATATCTGGCATATTCATAGTCATTCCCTCATCCTTACGATCGCGATCGATCCTTCCTTAACAATGTAGCTTGACACCCTAATTATCCGTTCCTCGGCAACAATCGGTGCCAACAGGTAATCATACGTCCTGACGACACCTTAAATAGCAAAATTAATCACCAAATTTTTAAATAAGGCGATGCGGTTATTACATACAATGCTCCGAGTCGGCGATTTAGCCGCTTCAATCCGGTTCTACTGCGAGGTTTTAGGCATGGATCTAATCCGCAAACAAGATTTCCCCGATGGCAAGTTTACCCTAGCTTTTGTCGGCTATGGGGCAGAATCTGACAACACGGTCATCGAATTGACCCATAATTGGGATACCTCAGCCTACACGATCGGCGATGCCTACGGTCATATCGCGATCGGGGTGGATGATATCTACGCCACCTGCGATGCAATTGCAGCTAAAGGTGGAAAAGTCATCCGCGCTCCAGGTGCGATGAATCATGGGACGACGGTAATTGCTTTTGTTGAAGATCCGACAGGGTATAAAGTCGAATTAATTCAAGTCGGGAAATAAACGTAGGGTGTGTTATTGCGTAGTGTTAGCTTTTGTTTATCACCCGCCCGCGACTGAAGTGCGGGCTAGTAGCTCAAGTCCACTTCAGTGGACTATCAGATTCTTTAGTCCACTTCAGTGGACTTTTATGGTTAGCCTGGGGATTCATCCCCAGGTGGTGCCCAAACGAAGCCAGTAGTCTTTGATTGAGATCCTTAACTGACATTAAGTACATGCCATCGTGAATTAAAGCATCAATTATGTCTCAAATACCGAACACAGTCGAAGTAGAAAGACATCGCGCCGCCATGACGCGGGTAGAATTATCTCGTCCGGTGCGGTTGGCGATCGAGTCGGGTATTATTACGATAGAGACAACTATTTTTGACTATGGTTGTGGGGTTGGGGGCGATGTTAAAAGATTGAAATCATCGGGTTATAACTGCGAGGGATGGGATCCGTATTATTTTCCAGATGATGAGATTCGATCGGCTGATGTTGTTAATTTAAGCTATATTATTAACGTCATCGAAAATCCGATCGAACGAGATCGAGCATTAAGTCATGCTTGGGAATTAACTCAAGGAGTATTAATTGTTGCCGCACAGATTTTAGTCAACGATCTCAGCGGAATGTTAGCTTATAGCGATGGAATTTTAACTAAGCGCAATACCTTTCAGAAATATTATCAACAAATCGAATTAAAAGAATATATCGATCGCGTTTTAGCTGTTGACTCTATTCCGATTGGTTTGGGGATATTCCTAGTATTTAGGCATGAATCTCAAGCCGAAAGTTTTCGAGCCGCACGACTATATATGCGGATGAGTACGCCGCGCGTGCGAATTGAGAGCAAACGATTTGAAGACTATCAAATTCAACTCGCGCCACTGATGGAATTTGTGAGTCAACGGGGACGGATGCCGATTAAAGGCGAACTGGAAGCCGAATCAGATTTAGTCGCAGAATTTGGCAGTTTAAAACGAGCATTTCAGATTATTTTAACGGCTACCGACGAAGCTGAATGGGATGCGATCGCCTATCAACGATCGTTAGATTTACAAGTATATTTAGCTCTATCGCAGTTCGGGCAAAGACGCAGTTTGCGGAATTTATCGGCATCGATTCGGGCAGATATTAAAGCCTTCTTTGGCAACTATGAAGAAGCCTGCGAAGTTGCCGACAGATTACTATTTAAAATTGGCGAACCGGGCGTAATTAAAAAGGCTTGCCAGCAGAACAAAATCGGCAAATTATTACCCGCTGCGCTCTACGTCCATATTTCCGCTCTCAACGAAATCGATCCCAAACTGCGATTGTATGAAGGTTGTGCCAGTCGGAATATCGGCGGGACGGAAGATGCAAATATTATCAAATTTCATACCGAAAAGCCCTGTATTTCTTATCTGTACTATCCTGACTTTGAATCGATCGCCCATCCAGCCTTACAATGGGCAATGTTAATCGATCTCAGAGATTTGAGCCTAACATTTCGCGATTACTCAAAACAAGAAAATTCCCCGATTTTGCATCGTAAAGAAACATTTTTAAGTGAAAATCATCCGCTTTACGCGAAGTTTTCTAAGTTTACTAAGTCTGAAGAAAAAGCAGGATTATTTAGTGAAACTAAAACGATCGGCAATCGACAGGGGTGGGAGCGACGACTTAAAGAGTGCGGAGTTCAAATTAAAAATCATCGCCTAATTCGGCAAGTATGAAGCAGCCAAAATTTCACCTACTCAAATCTCCCAAGATCGGAAAGATATCTTTGCTTGCATTGATTGTTTATACGTTGTTAACGATTGCTGGAATTGGAGGCATCTTATTCTATTTTGGGATCGTTAGTATTAATTATCCAGATCGCAACCGATTTCCGATTCGTGGCATCGATATCTCCAGTCATCAACAGCAGATCGAGTGGGAGCGGTTAGATCGATCGACAATAAACTTTATTTTAATGAAAGCAACTGAAGGGGGGAATTTCAAAGATGCTCGCTTTCAAACTAACTGGCAACGGGCTAGTCAGCAAGGCACAATCGTCGGTGCTTACCATTTTTTCACATTTTGTAAATCGGGACGCGAACAAGCTCAGAACTACATCGATACAGTACCGAAACAAATCGGGACATTACCGCCAGTTATCGATCTAGAATTTAGCGGCAATTGCCAATCTCGACCGACACAAGCCGAATTAGAAACAGAATTAAATACATTTATTGCGATCGTCGAAAAGTATTATCGCAAGCGACCGATTTTGTACGTTACCTACGAATTTTACGATCGATATCTCCACAATCGTTATACCCAGCAGCCGATTTGGATTAGTGATTTTTATAGCTTTAATAAGCTACCCAAATTAGCCGATGGGAAACTCTGGTTATTCTGGCAATACAGCGAACGTGGTAGAATAGCTGGAATTCCGACGCTAGTAGATCTCAACGTTTTTAGTGGCGATAAAAATCAATTCGATCGATTAGTAAACGCAGAGGTTCCGTAGAAGCGATCGGCATAAGTCTAACTTACCTCTGGATGCTAATATCATCGCAATCGATTAACTATCGATCTCACTTAATCTGTAGTTTAAAAATTTTCGGGTGCGACTAGCATTAAGATTGAATAGGGTAAATAACCACCCCGACAAACCAGCAATATTTTTGTCCTAATTGTGAAACTATATACTTACCACACTCCCGAACGCACCCCCACAAACGAACTTCCTGTCTGTGCGATCGCGATCGACGTACTACGAGCTACCTCGACGATCTCAGCAGCACTTCACGCTGGAGCCGAGGCAATTCAGGCTTTTAGCGACATGAATACGCTCATGCAAGTGAGTGACAAGTGGGCACCTGAATTACGTTTGCGCGGTGGAGAGCGGGGTGGTGCGAAAGTCACTGGTTGCGATTTAGGAAATTCGCCGTTAGACTGCACGCCAGAAGTAGTCAAGGGTAAACGTTTATTTATCAGTACCACTAACGGTACTCGTACCTTGCAGCGCGTACAAGACGCGAAAATTGTCCTCGCCGCAGCTTTAGTCAATCGTCAGGCGATCGTCGATTACGTCATCTCTCAGCAGCCAGAGACAGTGTGGATGGTAGGATCGGGATGGGAAGGAGATTACTCTCTAGAAGATACCGTCTGTGCGGGCGCGATCGCCGATAGTATTATTACTAAGTTGGGCGTATCTTTGGCAGATGTAGCAGGCAATGATGAGCTAGTCGCCTCGATCGCATTGTACCGCCAGTGGAAAGATAATCTTTTGGACTTATTTTATATCGCCAGTCACGGACAAAGGTTGGTAAGACTCGAATGCTTTGACGATCTCAAATTCTGTGCGACTCCCGACACGTTAGATATTATTCCGATTCAAACCAGTGTAGGTGTGTTGCAAGCACTTTCTCATTAACAATACTGTGATGTTATGTTCCCAGCTTCTTGGAGGAAGTTGGGTTCTATAATTGAGCGAATTTTTCAGCTAAAATTTAAGAGTATCTAAAGCGGCGTAAGGTCGCCAACTTAATTATGACGCAAGCCACAGACATAGACATGAGAGAGTTGAAAAGTGCGATCGAAGCTAATAGTCGTCAGATTGCTGAGTTAACAACGGAAATGCGAGTAGGCTTTGCAAATATTGATGCCAAGTTTTCCAATGTCGATACCAAGTTTGCCAATGTCACCGCAAATGTTGATGCCAAGTTTGCTAGTGTCGATACCAAGTTTGCTAATGTCGATACAAAGTTAGCTGAAGTTCGAGGCGAAATTACAGAGGTTCGAGGTGAAATTAAAGAAGTTCGAGGTGATATAAAAGCACTCGACAGCAAATTTGACGAACGGACTAAGGGATTTGCACAACGGTTGGATAATAAGGAGTTTATTATTCGTAGCACGATCGCGGCAGTACTGAGCGGTTTATTATTAACTTTTACTAAATTTCTGTTTTTTGGACTTACACCTTAAAGCGGTAGGGTAGACAGAGCCAGCCCTTCTAACGCGAACGCTTGCTATAGCCTATTAATTGTAAACTCTAGATATTCATGTCTCAATTAATTAACACGCTGAATCATATAGAATCGTTAATACAAAAATACAAGCCAGATGAATTAGAACGGGTGAAGGCACGTCCAGATTTAACACCTAAGCAGATTGAAGAAAAACTTTCCTGCTTACCTTATCAAGTGCCTGTCGAAATTGTAGATCTTTATAGATGGCATCATAGCGGACATAAATGTTTTGTTCATCTATTGAACATCTGGCAATTTTTAGACTTAGATGAAGCCATCTCGACTGCTCTAGACTGGAATAACAGCACTTTCTTGAATATGAGTGCATTTCCAGTTTTCTCAGTAGAAGATGTTATTTATTGGACTGTTGGGAATATAGAGCAACAAAATCTAGCACCGATTTGGAGCAATGATGAGGCTACTTTTCCACCTAATCCTGATGCTATTAGCTTGACTGTATTTTTTGAAGAGAATATCGAGCAATTAGGCTTCAAGTAAAACGAGCATCAAAGTAGTTGCGGTAGCAGTAAGTTGGGCAGTATCCATCATTTAAATTATCGGCGATGTTCATTCAGTCTTGTCAATATTTAAACCCTAATTGGTGGGCTACATAAGTATGGTAAATACAAAACATTTAGTTTATATTTTACCTTATCTAAATCAGGGTGGCACCGAAAGACAGGCATTAAGTCTCGTTAAAGAATTTCAGCATCGTTATCGGGTGACATTACTCGCGCCGACAGGGAAAGGGTTACCACCTTTTCTAGACCAACAACTCGATTACTGTGAATTTACAGCCTGGGAACGCAACTTCTTCAAAGGTTTGCGAGAACTAACTGCCGGAATTAAAGCCGCTCAAAAGCGTCAACCGATCGATCTAATTCACGTTCATGGCGCACACGAATTAATGATTCCCGTGCGGTTACTATTTCCCAAACTGCCGATCGTATTTACCGTACATGGCTATCATGGAGCCAGCGCAGATGTTAGCTATCGCCTCGCCTGTTTGTTTGCTAACTTCTGGGCAACTAAAGTAATTTCTGTCTGTCAAACCGAGTCCGATATTCTATTAAAATTTGGTATGAAGCCCGCCAAACTACAGATGATTTATAACGGCGTACCGACACCAATACTCGATCGATCTAAAGTCACATCGCTAGCTAATCAATTCAATTTAGATCCTACCACCCAAACAATTATCGGTACCGCAGCCAGACTATCTGAAGCTAAAGGATTGACTTACTTATTACAAGCATTCGCTAGAGTGGCACAAGGTAAATCAAATTTACGTCTGGTAATTGCAGGCGTAGGTGAATTAGAGCAACAACTAAAACAACAGGCTCAAGATTTAGCAATTGCCGATCGCACTATTTTTGCAGGATATGTTAACGATTTACCCGAATTAATGAGCTTATTTAACTTCTTTGTTTTACCCTCGCTTCAAGAAGCATGTAGTTTAGCATGTGCAGAAGCAATGGCTCAACAAAAAGCAGCAATCGGTACCACAATCGGTGGTATTGTCGAACAAATTGTCGATGGTAAGACGGGTTTTCTAATTCCGCCTAAAGATGTAGATACATTAGCTAATAAAATGCAGTATTTAGTCGATCGACCAGAATTAGTCGATGAATTTGCGCGAAATGGAAGGGCAAGGTATGAAGAATATTTTGCACTCGATCGAATGCTAGTTAAAACCGAAAATTTATACTCTAAACTTCTAACTTAGTCTTTCTCTCTGCGCTCTCTGCGCCTCTGCGGTTAAAAAATGAACAGCTCAGACTCACAGCAACCAACTAAAAAAGTTTTATTTATCAGTAACGGACATGGTGAAGATCTCAATGCAATTCAAATTGTGAAAGCCTTACGCCAACAACAACCTCAAGTAGAAATCGGCGCAATGCCGATCGTTGGATATGGGAATGCTTATCGCAATTTAAACATCAAGATTATTGGCCCGACCGAGCTTTTACCTTCCGGGGGTTTTGTTTATACTAGTACTTTTAAATTATTAACAGACATTCGATCGGGTTTATTTACATTATTATGGCGACAGATCCAAGCTATTCGTCAATATGGTGCCGATTGTGATGCGGTTTTTGCAATTGGTGATGTCATTGTCCTAGTCGGTGCTTATCTATCTGGTAAACCTTACATGGCGTTTACTTCGTCTAGTTCGGCATATTATGAAAATCGGATGAAATTCGATCTGGTGACTAATTGGCTGCTGAAATCCGATCGGTGTCGGCAGATATTTACACGCGATCTTTACACGGCACAGATGTTAAATGCTCAAGGTTATAGTAAAGCAATCTGTGTTGGGTTGCCTGCGATGGATGCTTTGGAAATAACCAATAAAGATTTACAATCGCAACCTAACTTGCCTTTTATTGCCTTATTACCAGGGAGTAGATTACCAGAAGCTGGTACTAATTTACAGTTACTATTAGATTTAGCGATCGCCACAACACCTTTATTTCCAGAGGGTGTTCAGTTTTACGCAGCGGTAACTCCCAATTTATGCGCTCCCGATCGAAATGGGATCGTTCCATTGCAACAATTGGCAGAGCAACACGGTTGGGAATATCACTCCGCTGGTTACTTAATTCATCCCAAAGATCGACTAAAAGTCCGGTATAGATATGATGCTTTTGCCGATATCTTAGCTCAAAGTGATTTGGTGGCAGGGATGGCTGGCGCAGCGATCGAGCAAGCGGTTGGTTTGGGTAAACCAGTGATTCAAATCCCCAGTGCAGGGCCACAATTTACCTATGCTTTTGCTGAAGCTCAGATGCGGCTGCTGGGGTCATCAGTGCAAACGATTGGGACTAAGCCAGCTACGATTGAAACTATAACCCAAGCGGCGCAAGTGATTCACCAGACGTTAGCCGATGCAGAATATCTCGAACAATGTCGGGTAAATGGATTGGAGCGAATTGGCGGTGCGGGTGGTGGCGAAGCAATGGCGCGGATTTTTGCCGATCTATTTTTAAAAACCAATTTATCCTGAGAACTATATCATAAAAACGATGTTTGATTTCTTAATTGTTGGAGCTGGTTTTGCTGCTTGTACTTTGGCAGATTGTATCGCGACAAAGTTAGGACGTAAGGTTTTAATGATTGATACTAGAAATCACATCGGTGGTAACGCTTATGACTACTATGATAATGCTGGAGTATTAGTTCATCGCTATGGAGCGCATATCTTTCACACTAATAGTAAAAAAGTTATTAATTATCTATCGCAATTTACAGAATGGCGAGTCTATCAACACGAAGTCCTAGCAAATCTTGACGGGGATCTATATCCGATTCCAATTAATTTAAATACGATTAACAAACTATATGGATTAAATATAAGTAGTCAAGAACTTGAAGGCTTCTACGAACGAGTTCGACACAAATATGACAGAATTGAGAATTCCGAACAGGCTGTGATTGGTAAAGTAGGCGAAGACTTGTATGAAAAATTCTTTAAAAATTATACATATAAGCAATGGGAATTGTGGCCCCACGAACTAGATGCTTCCGTATGTGCGCGAATTCCAGTCAGAACCAACAGAGATAATCGTTATTTTGGTGACAAATATCAATTAATACCAGCACATGGATATACAAAGATGTTTGAAAAAATGCTCTGTCATCCAAATATTAAAGTCATGCTAAATACAAGCTTTGAAGAGGTTGAAGGGTGGATAAAATTTGACCATTTGATCTACACTGGTCAAATCGATCGATTCTTTGACTATCAGTTTGGTAAACTACCCTATCGCTCACTGAGGTTTGAGTTTGAAACCCACGATACTGAGTACTTTCAACCAGTCAGTGTCGTCAATTATCCCAATGACTATGACTTCACTCGCATTGTGGAATCTAAGTATATTACTGGGCAAAAGCATCCTAAAACAACTATCTACTATGAGTATCCAGAAGCCGAAGGAGATCCGTATTACCCAGTACCGCGACCAGAAAATCGTGAATTATTCCAAAAATATAAAGCTGAATCAGAAAATCTTCAAACAGTTACTTTCGTGGGTAGATTAGCTCAATATCAATATTACAACATGGATCAGGTTGTTGCTGCTGCTTTAACTGTATTTGAAAATCGAATTAGTCAGCTTTAAACTAGCAAATCTACAAACAGTTACTTTTGTGGGCAGATTAGATCAATATCGATGTTACAACATGGATCGAGTTGTTGCTGCTGCTTTAACTGTATTTGAAAATCGAATTAGTCAGCTTTGAACTAGCAAATCTACAAACAGTTACTTTTGTGGGCAAATTAGCTCAATATCGATATTACAACATGGATCGAGTTGTCGCTGCTGCTTTAACTGTATTTGAAAATCGAATTAGTCAACTGAGCCGATCCTAAATTTCTTGACTGAATTGTCTAGCATAAAACTGAGCATATCGTCCGGTTCGATCGAGTAATTCGCTATGCGTTCCAGCTTCGATAATTTCGCCATTTTCAATGACTAAAATTCGATCGGCTTTGCGGACTGTTGCCAAACGGTGAGCGATAATAAATACCGTGCGATCGGCCATGATTCTTTCTAGTGCTTCTTGAACTAAGGCTTCAGATTCAGAGTCTAGCGCGGAGGTTGCTTCGTCGAGAATCAGAATGCGCGGATTAAATAATACGGCTCTAGCGATCGCAATTCGTTGTTTCTGACCGCCGGATAATGTCGTCCCTTTTTCGCCGACATAGGTATAGTAACCTTGAGAAAGTTGAGAAATAAATTGATGAGCATTGGCGATTTTTGCGGCCTCTTCTACTGCTTTAATATCAAACTCAGTTTGACCGAAAGCGATGTTTTGAGCGATCGATCCAGATAATAACACTGTATCCTGAGGGACGATCCCAATTTGCCGCCGCAGACTTTTAAGAGTGACATCGCGAATATCGATACCATCGATCGATATACTGCCAGATGACACGTCATGAAAACGATTTAGTAAACTTAGAATTGTACTTTTGCCTGCGCCAGAAGCTCCGACTAGGGCGATCGTTTCACCCGATCGGACATTTAGGTCAAATGATTTGAGAATCGGTTTATCGGGTGTATAACCAAAGCTGACGTGATGATAGTCAATCCGACCCGTGATGCGGGGTAATTCGATCGCGTCAGCTTTTTCAGTGATGGAGATTGGAATATTAAATAATTCAAATATTCGATCGACTGAAGCCTCTGCCTGTTTAATATCATTAAAATTACCAGTAGTCATTGAAATCGGATCGATTAATAAAACGATCGCGATTAAATAGCTCACAAAATTACTGCCAGTGAGATATCCCTGAGAAATCTGCCAACCAGCCAGCACAACTAAAAATAGAATGCTGGCAGCTTCAATCAAGCTAATAATTGGAATTTGAAAAGCCTTGAGATTTTCAGTGCTATATTTTGCTTGATAATTTAGTTCGGCTTCTTGTCCAAATCGGAAACTAGCATAATCTTCTGCTGCAAATGCCTGAATCGATCGCATATTGCCAGTAAATTCAGTAATTAGCGAAGCTAGATCGGACGTGCGATTTTGACTACGGAGCGAAAATTTCTGCAATTGTTCGCCAAACCAAGCAACAATCGCTGCGATAATTGGTGCGAGGACAAATACCGCAATTGTTAATTGCCAGTTAACCCATACTAGATATCCCAAAATTAGGATTAGCTGCAAGCTACAAGGAATAAATTGATGAAAAATCTTATAAATAACTTCGGCGACCCGATCGATATCTTCCGTCAGTCGATAGGCTAAATCTCCAGTTTGTAATTTCTGGGTGTATGCCGAACCTACTTTCAGCAGATGTGTATAGACTCGTTTGCGTAAATCTAATGTCACGGCAAATGCGACCTTTGCCATGAGTGAATCTTGCCCATACTGCACGATACCTCTAATTAAAAATACCCCACCACCGACTAGTGCATATTGAGTCAATAATTCGACTTTGCCTGCTCCTAGATATTTAGAAATATCACCTGCTAAAGATGCCATTAGCGGCGAAAACAGACTAAAAGCAATGACACAAAATAAACCGAGGCTAATCGTCTGCCAATGAGGATTGAGATAAGGGAGAAGTTGCCAATAGTTAGAACGCTGTTTCAAAAGACTCACTCGATCTCTAGATAATTTATTAATTCGACGCGATCGGATTTTAATTTGTTCGCAAAGTCAAGATCGCATGTAGAAAGATCCTAGCTTAGATCGGGTCGGTAAAATAGACTGGCGCAGAGCGACGACGCAATGACGCGGATTTTTGCCGATCGGTTTTTAAAAACCACTGAATCTGCCGTCAATTTAACTTAGCGATCGAACCCTGCTTCACCAACACCCGATTAGTCAATAAATCCGTTACCGTAACGACTAAAATTCGCTGCTCGGTTACTGCAAATTCGATCGCAATCCGATCGATCCCTAATTCCCCTGGGGGTTCTAATCTCGCCAAGCAAACAGAATTACGATCGCGTTCTAACGATCGATATTGAGATTGTTTATTTACCGGAATACTATTCATCCGCCCCTGCGCGTCATAAGTGACTTCTGCGGTGCTAATTTCGGCGATTTCACCGATATCTAAGCGAATTTCGGTTTGCCCTTCCAAGGCAACTTGAAGGGTAAGCGGTTCCTCGCGTTGACAGGGGTATTTAATCCCCGCTTCAAAAAGGGGAAAATAATTATAAGTCCGAGTATAAGGTTCCCACAGCCGGATGCAATATCCATGTCGCAGATAATCTTCCAAGCCCGCAATTTGGGTGAGTGCTAAGGCTCCATGCGCGACGGCTTCAAAGGGTTTGTGGAGTTGCACCCGCTGTTTGCCAAAGTAAGAGGTAAATAGTTGTTGAATTGCCTGAAGCTGACAGCTTCCGCCGACTAATAATATCTGCTCGATATCGACTTTCTGCACGCCTTTTCGCAAGCCCAGAGTCAGGATTTCATCGATCGCATCGCGAAATTGTTCGAGTAATTGTCTTTGTTCTAATAACTCCTCTAATTGCGATCGATCTAAAGTCAGATCGTAGGACATAAAAGTATCCTCATCCAGCCAACTTTCGCGTGCTTCGGTATCGTTCGTCAATCTAATTTTCAAGCGTTCGGCGATCGCAAGTAAATTTTGCCAACCGACTTCGCCGATAGTTTCTCTGTCGCTAGTTAACTTTACCAAATAATCTTCAATAATCCACCGATCGATATCTTCCCCGCCGACATATACATCCGTTTTGGCTAATACCTCCGCTTGCAATTTAAGATCGTCAATTCCCAAAGGTGACGTTCTCACCAAACTTAAATCCAGCGTGCCCCCACCAAAATCAGCCACTAGCACGATCGATCCCGGACGTTGCACCGCATAACCCAAAGCCGCAGCAGTAGATTCATCGACGAATTTAACCGTAGGTAACTTTAACTCGATGGCGACATCCTTAAACCAGTCTAAATATCGCTCGAAAGTACCGACGGGAACTGTAAAAATTACTAAAGATGGTTCGATATTAGCCGCTAAAACTTCTTGCCAAATCTGAGTCAGAAATTCGATCGCCACAGCATGAGAATCAAAAATTCTATCTTCGATCGTACGCGGTGGAATCTGAAAATCTGCCGCCAGATCGCGTTTAAACGCTCTAAAAAATCGTTGCGGTTGCGACAATCCCAATCGCTGCGATCGCACTTTCTCCCCAACGATAATTTCGCGCCCATTACCCACATATACCAAACTAGGAATGACCGCGATCTCTGCACTTTTACCGATCGTATCTCCCAAGCTAAATACCCGCGACAAGCCTGGAAACCGCAATGTTTTCGGCGTTTGGGTATCGGGTTCTATAATGCTAACTACCGTATTGCTAGTGCCGAAATCGATCGCGATGGCTGTCATAGATATTTTAGATTTTGAATTGCAGATTGTGGATTGCGATCGAGATTTTGGATTATCCGAACGAGCAACTATCTATTATTAATTTACTGCAAACTCGGTAAATTGTCGCTTAAATGGAGAATGAAAGCCAATAATTATATCGTGCTTAGGAATGCCCTTGCTTACTAAATCATTTGCGATACCGACCTCAGTACCATCATGTTGAATCCAGATTTTTTCATTTTTAATATCCAAATGCAAAACACAGCCATAAACTCTGTATTTATGCGACCAACCAACATGAACCACCTGATATCGATCGCGCTCTAGATCGAAAATTAATTCAGCCTCTACCTCTTCGTTTGCTGCTTTAATTTGGCTGTATTCGGTTAATAGATCTCGGACTATTTGCCGATATTCATCTATTTTTGCCATCTGACTATCTCCTCATCCTCTGGTTCGTAAACAATTAAGTTGACTTTATATTTTTCGATCAATCTACGAGGTAGTTCTAGTGAGAAAAAACCTCGATCTACATCTATGGGTATAGCCAGATACAAGATGCGATTTGGATCTCGTTCTTCCAAAGCTAATTGATACTTGAGGAATTGTCCTAATGCAGTACTAAATTCTGTTGTTGCTGAAACTCCAATAAAACTCTTGATTTCAACAGCAATTTTTTCGCCATTTTTTTCGGCACTCATTAGTTGCTCTGCCGCCAGATCTACATACATATCTACTCCACCAAACCGTAAGAATAGAGGATCGTCAGTAATTATCCATTGCTCTTTTTCCAGCGCATGTCTTACCGCATCATGAAAAATATCTTTAGCTGGCACGATCGATTTTCTCAAACAGTGACTTCATAACTATTATAACCTCATAACTAGTAAATTTTTGATGGGAGAACTGCGTTACTAAGCCTTTGTACTAGCAGGTAAAGTTCGGCTTACCTTCGCTGGAATCAAAATACGATCGCCTTTCTGATAGCCTACAAACCGGACGTAAACTGATTCACCTATCTGAATATCCCCCGCGTCACCTTGATGGATTTGCGGGTCGTATAGCACCATTTCCCAGGGCTTACCGATCGATTGACACTCCCAGAATTTAACGAGATTTTCCAGAGATGTTAATAAAGCGACGATATTTCGTGCGGGTAAATCTGGCTGACTTTCTACCATCTTTCGCACGCTGGGATATTGAGTTAAGAGAGTTTGAATCTGCTCGAATCCACCGTCGATCGCATCCGATTTAACTCGATCTGATTGAGTCTTTAATTCCTCCCGCAATCGCCGACATTGCTGTGTTAATGCGATAATTTCTTCTTCTAATTTTACTCTCTTAACTTCGCTGGTTTGCAGTTGAGATTTGACTTCTGTAAGTTGAGTTTGCAAGTTTAATTCTATTGCTTGCGATCGCTCTTTTAAAGTAGTAATTTCCTCAGTTAAACGCCTCTCTAAGTCAACACGATCGCTCGTCGCCTGTCGATGCGATCTCCAGTAAAAGAATGCTAAGATTGCCAGACTCGCCACCCAACCACCGATTAATTCTCGTTCCATCGCTAATATCCTTGATTCTCATTAGATTGAGACTGTTCGTTGACGAGAAAATTATCTGCACCATCATCATGATATTCAGGTAATATTTCCCGCGATTCGACTTTACCCAAGGATGCTTCGATATCTTGAGTAGCGAGGGTGCAGGTTTCGCCGCTACCATTAATGACAGTTTCGGTGACTTTGCCGTCTTTGCCGATGCGGTATTCGATTTTTTGATATTCTGCCATTATTTTATTTTGGATTTTGGAGTTAATTTGCGAGGGAAGATGTTAAGACACCAGACAATTGTGTTAAAACAGAAGTTTGCCCCCATTGCAAACTACCAGCTCGATTCCTATGTCTTCAACCGACCGAGACACTATTCGCATCCGTGGTGCCAAACAGCACAACCTCAAGAATATTAGTTTAGAGCTACCGCGCGATCGATTGATAGTGTTCACAGGGGTGTCTGGTTCGGGCAAATCATCCCTCGCCTTCGATACCATCTTTGCAGAGGGACAGCGGCGGTATGTGGAGTCTCTGAGTGCATATGCGCGGCAATTCTTGGGACAGTTAGATAAGCCAGATGTGGATGCGATCGAAGGTTTGAGTCCAGCAATCTCGATCGATCAGAAGTCTACTTCTAATAATCCCCGATCGACGGTCGGAACTGTTACGGAAATTTATGATTATTTTCGGTTATTATACGGACGCGCGGGTACGCCTCACTGTCCGCAGTGCGATCGATCGATTGCGCCCCAAACGATCGATGAAATGAGCGACAGAATTCGCGCGCTCCCCGAACGGACTAAGTTCCAAATATTAGCACCGATCGTCCGGGGTAAAAAAGGGACGCATCAGAAGGTATTATCTAGCCTTGCATCTGAAGGTTTCGTGCGGGTGCGGGTAAATGGGGAAATTCGCGAATTAGCCGATCGGATCGTATTAGATAAAAACCAACATCACACGGTCGAAATTGTGGTCGATCGACTGGTGAATAAGGAAGGCATCGAATCGCGATTATCCGACTCTTTGACCACCTGTTTGCGGCACGGAGAAGGTATAGCCGCCATTTCCATTATAGCGGATGAATCTGAGGAAAACAAGGAAGAATCGCCCACGGAACTAGTCTTTTCAGAAAAATTTGCCTGTCCCGAACACGGTGCGGTCATGGAAGAATTATCGCCGCGATTGTTTTCATTTAACTCACCTTATGGTGCGTGTTCGGCTTGTCACGGATTGGGAAGTTCGCGCACATTCGACCCAGATTTAATTATTCCCGATCCGGCGGCGGCAGTCTATCACGCGATCGCACCGTGGTCGGATAAAGATAATTCTTATTATTTATCCTTATTATATAGCCTGGGTCAAGCGGCGGGATTCGCCCTCGATACCCCGTGGCAAAAATTGACCGACGAACAAAAAACCTTAATTTTAGAAGGCAGAGACGAACCGATTTGGATGGAAGATATCGGCGAAAATCGTCGGTTTCGGGGAGTAGTAAAAATTCTCGATCGGCAATACAATGATGCTTCAGAATTGCAAAAGCAAAAACTCGAACAATACCTCACAGATCGACCTTGCGAAGCTTGCGGTGGTAAACGGTTAAAAGCCGAAGCTCAATCGGTAAAATTAGGACAATATGGCATTCTCGATTTTACCAGTACTGCGATCGATGAATGTTTGGCAAGACTTGAAAAGTTAGAACTTACACCAAAACAAACTAAAATTGGTGAGCTAGTGCTCAAAGAAATCATCGCCAGACTGCAATTTTTACTCAACGTCGGGTTAGATTATCTTACCCTCGATCGAGCCGCGATGACGCTCTCTGGTGGCGAAGCGCAACGAATTCGCCTAGCTACCCAAATCGGTTCCGGTTTAACAGGCGTATTATACGTCCTCGACGAACCGAGTATCGGCTTGCACCAACGCGATAACGGGCGACTCTTAGACACCCTCACCAAATTGCGCGACTTAGGCAATACCCTCATCGTCGTCGAACACGACGAAGACACCATCCGCGCCGCCGATCATTTAGTCGATATCGGCCCAGGTGCGGGCGTACATGGTGGTAATATCGTCGTCGAGGGAGATTTAGATGCTCTCCTCAAATCTGAAGATTCGATTACAGGTGCGTACTTATCGGGACGCATAGGCATAGAAACACCCGCCGCACGGCGCGAAGGAAATGGACGCAGTTTAATACTTAAAAACGCCAACCGCAACAACCTCAAACATCTCGATGTCGAATTCCCCTTGGGAAAATTAGTCTCAATTACAGGCGTATCCGGTTCGGGAAAATCCACCCTCATCAACGAACTATTGCACCCCGCCTTACAGCACCACCTCACCAAACGGGTACCATTCCCCAAAGATGTAGACGAACTACAAGGCATAAGTGCGATCGATAAAGTCATTATCATCGATCAATCGCCGATCGGACGCACCCCGCGATCGAATCCCGTCACCTATACAGGCGTATTCGACACCATCCGCGAAGTATTCACCCAAACTATCGAAGCCAAAACACGCGGCTATAAAGCGGGACAATTTTCCTTCAACGTCAAAGGCGGACGCTGTGAAGCCTGTAGCGGACAAGGCGTAAATATCATCGAGATGAACTTCCTCCCCGATGTCTACGTGCAATGCGATGTCTGTAAAGGCGAACGCTACAACCGCGAAACCCTCCAAGTTAAATATAAAGGTAAATCGATCGCTGATGTCCTCAATATGACCGTCGAAGAAGGCTTAGAATTCTTCCAAAATATCCCCCGCGCCGCCACCCGCCTGCAAACCCTCGTCGATGTCGGCTTGGGCTACGTCAAACTCGGACAAACCGCCCCCACCCTCTCCGGCGGCGAAGCCCAACGCGTCAAACTCGCCACCGAACTCTCCAAACGCGCCACGGGCAAAACCTTATATCTAATCGACGAACCCACTACCGGACTCTCATTCAACGATGTCCACAAGCTCCTAGACGTGCTGCAAAGACTAGTCGATAAGGGCAACTCCATAATCGTCATCGAACACAACCTCGACGTGATTCGCTGCTCCGACTGGACGATCGATCTGGGGCCAGAAGGTGGTAATAAGGGAGGAGAATTAGTAGCTGTCGGGACACCAGAACAGGTAGCGAAGAATCCTAAGTCACATACTGGGAAGTATTTAAAGCAGGTGTTGAAACAACACGCGCAATCTGTGAAAAACTAATAATTATCGAGCTTTATTCACCAAATCATGGATGCGAAAGCTCTGTCTCTGAGCTAGGATATCAGAAGCACTGGATACACATATTAACTTCACAGAATGCAGATATGTTGCAATCGATCGCTGGAACTTATGAAAATGGAACTGTCCAATTAACGGAGATTCCGCCAAATATTCGATCGAGTAAAGTAATTGTTACCTTTTTAGATTCTGTAGATACTAATCCGACAAATCGATTTATCACTCTTGGCATGTTTTCAGGTAACAAGCAATCTACCACCGAAGATTTTAAAATTGCTGAGTTCCAGGGAGATATAGATGATTCTCTCGACTGGAGTTGAAATGCAATACATCGTTGATACTCATGCGTTAATTTGGTTTCTAGAAGGTAATCCTCGGTTGGGAAACGCGGCAAAGCAGGTTTTGGAAAATTAGGAAAGTAAATTAGTTTTACCCGCCATTGCGCTAGCTGAAGCATCTTTTATTGTCGAGAGAGGGAAAACTTCCATTCCTTCAGTTAACGATTTACATACCGCAGTTAATGGCGATCCAAGGATCGTTGTTTATCCACTCGGTCGAGCAATCATTGAAGTTACCAATACTTTGCTTAGTATCAATGAAATGCACGATAGACAGATTGTAGCTACTGCGATAATCTTGAAAAATACTGGAGAAGAGGTTAGTGTTCTGACTTGCGAGCGAAATATCACTACGTCGGGCGTAGTGATATTATTTGGTAATCATCCCCAATGTGACTGGACGATTACCTCCGGTAGGCTACGCCAACGATCTCGGCCCCGAAGGTGGTAATAAGCAGGAGAATTAGTAGCAGTGGGAACGCTGGAACAAGTGACGAAGAATCCTAAGTCGCATACTGGAAAGCATCTCAGGCAAGTGCTGAAATAACATACTCGTTAAGACTACATCAAGTTCGCTGAGGCTGGCAATCACTCTGAGCCGAAGCTGGTTGATTCTGTCCAGGTGCGCTTGCAAAGCAGATCGATCGATTGCCGCGATGTTTTAAAAAATAATTGTGGGGCACCTGCATCAATATCCCTGCCCCATCGCCCGTATTAGTCTCGCATCCACACGCGCCACGACGATCGAGATTAACCAAAATTGTCAGTGCTTGCGTCACAATCTCATGCGACTTGACCCCTTTCATCTGTGTGATAAAACCGATACCGCAAGCATCGTGCTCAAATATTTAGAGATATAGCTAGGATCTGATCCTGTGTAGCCTTAAATTCTGAATTAGACATATACAATGCGTAAGAAAAGATATTTCTGGGTATTCTAAATTAGTAAGCTGTGCAAAACTATCTTAGAGTCATTCAACTGCTATGGCTAATTGTCCTAATTGCGGATCTTCAGATATAACCCTTAAACAAGAAACGAATGTAAGCTGGGGTCGTGCATTTGTGGGATATGCTTTATTTGGGGTAGTAGGTGGTGCAGTGGGAGCAGTTACCGGAAACGATAGAACTGTGAATGCTTGTCTTGATTGTGGATCTACCTGGAAAGCTGAGACGCTCTACCAGATTTTGCAGATGATAAAGATTAGTACTAATACAATCCTTGATTTAAGCATAGAGAGAGATCGCATATACTTGAATCAATTTATAGAAGATATTACGCCGTACATTGAATTTGCTAGCAGAGCAAAAGCTGATGCTGAGAAAAAATGCAAAGAGGCTATTTACAATGAAAGTGCAGGAAGCCTGAACCTCGGCTGTATATTTCCCATTGTAATCGGTGGGGGTTTATTATCTACAGGGATTTTTTTTAAAAGTCCATTATCCTTTTTCATCTCTCTCGTAATAACTATTAGTCCTATATTTATTGCATTAGCTATAGAAAAGCTGACAAAGACAGAAAGGGACAAAAAAGTAAAAAAATTTAAAGCTATAAAAGAAAATACGATAGTTGAAGCCGAGAATAAGTTACAGTGGGCTATTTCAGAATTTCGAGATAAACATCAATGATGATTATCGATCAATGTTTAAATTAGATTATTCGCTCGACTGGAAATTGTTATCTCGATCGCTGTATGTTTGGTTGAAACCCGCGAAACCCAGCAATCCCAGTATTTGTGGCTCGATTCTCGCGTCGAGAGGCTACGCAAACGAGCACTATTGAGGAGCATCTTTGTACCCTGTCGAAATTATCGATCGATCGTAGTCTATTCGTTCGCGAAGCGTGGGCTTTGCCCAATCGCCCTACTCGCTAGCGGAGACTGTCATGAGAGAGAATCGGGTAAAATTAGGAGGCTGTAGTAAATTGCGGTGTAAACTATGACAGAACTGCTTCAACAGGTAATCGCCCAAATCGAACAACTGCCCGTCGATCGACAAGATGCGATCGCGGCTCGGTTTCTGGCAGAATTGGCGGAAGAACAAGCTGAGAACGTATGGGTTGAAGATGTCCGAACGAAAATTGATGCTGCCATTTCAGCCTCAGAGCAAACACCACCGCTCGATGGCGAAACATTCGTCAACCAGATTTTAGAGCGGTTTCAACGCGGTCGAGTGTAAGCATGAGTCTCTATGTTATTAACGTTCTTGCTAGTCGAGATCTGAATGAAATCGCTGACTACTTTGCCGAAACCAATGTAGAAGTAGGCGAGCGATTTTTTAAAGAATTTAACAGCAAGTGTCAACAACTAGTCTCCTTTCCGCGCAGTGGCAAAAGCTATGGAGCAATTCGCCCAGATCTCAGAGGATTATCTCTCGAAGGTTATATTATTTTCTACCGTATTCTCGATGATGGGATCGAAATTCTAAGAGTTGTCAGTGGTCGCCGTAATCTTCCATCTCTTTTCAGCGATCCAAACTGATTCAAGATATCGAGTTCGCCTTTGCAAAGGCTTAAATCGGCTCAAGAGCATCAGATGATAGCTACCTTAGCTGGAGAAGTATTATGGGATTTGATTTAATGTAATTCTAGCGACCTCAACCATTAAGCGGACTTTGACCATAAAGCTATGCGTGAGACTCATAATGCTGTCGATTGATACCTCCGTTTGGATTACTGTTTTTCGAGATCGCACTGGACAAGTACGCCAACAACTGGAAACCCTCATCGACGATCGTGAGGTTTTACTCACCCGTTTCACTCAACTCGAACTACTCCAAGGAAGTTTGGATGAAAAAGAGTGGAATCTCCTCTCCACCTATCTCGACACGCAAGATTATATCGAACCAAGTAGTTAATCTTGGCAAGCAGCAGCCCATATTTACTACGACCTGCGCCGGAAAGGACTCACCGTTCGTAGTCCAATCGACTGCTGTATCGCTCAAGCTGCTTTAGAACATAATTTACTGCTAATTCACAACGATCGCGATTTTGAAACGGTTGCTAAAGTACGATCTCTTCAGCACTTACGTTTTCAGCCTTGAGTCTCGATCGCCGAATTCTATATAAATTGAGTAGTTAATTTATGGCAACGTTTACCTCTGAAGAGTTAAACGCTATTGCTCAAGCTCCGATGTCATCGATCGATTCCCCATCGGACGCACCCCGCGTTGGCGTAGCCTCTCCCCTGGAGAATCGAATCCCGTCACCCCTTCAAGCGTATTCGACACCATCCGTGAAGTATTCACCCAAACCATCGAAGCCAAAACACGCGGCTATAGCGATCCTAAATGAAACGCTTGACCCTCTTTTTCTTACCTCTGCGCTCTCTGCGCCTCTGCGGTTAAATTCATTAATATTTAAATACTAATGAGCAAGGAAATGATTTAGGATTGCTATACTACCGTTCATCTATTGGTAGAAGAGTTAAATCAGTATATTCGCTGATTTATATAATTAGGATGTCGAATCGGGTGCGGGTGAGAGATCTAATCGATAGCGATACAAGGCTACTGGCTGATTTCCGAGTTTGCCAATCGCCCGAAAATAGTCGGGATCTTGCAGGGGAAGGTAAATTGGATATAGCGAACGGGATGAAGTTATTTCTTTACAAGCCCTTAACTTTTGCCCAATTCATTACTTCGTCTGGATTTGCTTCCTAGTCATCAATGCGTCGATCGAGTTCCCGTTTTGTGGTATAGATCGATCGACTAAGAAGATTGTAAAAATAATTTTATGAAATCAGTGTGGTTTCGTTACTTGCTGTCTTTCGGTTTTCCGATATTGCTAACAGCTTGTACCCAAGGCAATAATGCTCCCAGTTCGGGCGGAAATGCTCCTAGTTCAGGGGGTAATAGCGGTGGTGCGATTTCGATCGGAATTGCTGTCGCGCAGACGAGTAATGTGGCTCTATTGGGGCAGGAGCAGGTTGCGGGAGCCAAATTAGCCGAGAAATATTTTAATGAAAAAGGGGGCATTAATGGTACGCCAATTAAGCTAGTATTACAAGATACTGCGGGTGACGAACAGGGGGCGATTAATGCCTTTCAAACTCTCATCAATCGTGACAAAGTAGTGGGTATTGTCGGCCCAACCCTGTCACAGCAAGCTTTTAGTGCCGATCCGATCGCCGATCGTGCTAAGGTACCCGTACTCGGCCCTTCCAATACTGCTAAAGGTATTCCAGAGATTGGCGACTATATCGCGCGGGTATCAGCTCCAGTCGCTGTAGTGGCTCCGAATGCTGTTAAAGCTGCGCTGAAAATTAATCCCCAGATTAAGAAAGTGGCGGTATTCTATGCCCAGAATGATGCCTTTAGTAAATCTGAAACTGAAATTTTCCAGCAAACAGTCAAAGAGCAAAAGCTAGAACTCGCTACGGTTCAGAAATTTCAAACTACCGACACTGATTTTCAATCTCAAGCCACCGCTGGGATGAATGCCAAACCCGATTTAGTCATCGTTTCTGGGTTGGCAGCAGATGGGGGAAATCTCGTTCGGCAATTGCGAGAACTGGGCTATAAGGGACTAATTATTGGCGGTAACGGCTTGAATACTTCCAACCTGTTCCCAGTTTGCAAAAAACTCTGCGATGGTATTTTAATCGCGCAAGCTTATAACCCCTCACAACCCAATGCCATGAATAAAGGCTTTAGGGATGCGTATTTAGCGCAGTACAAGAAAGAACCGCCCCAATTTAGCGCGCAAGCGTTTACTGGCGTGCAAGTTTTTGTCGAAGCACTCACCACGATGTCTAAAGCAAATCCAACGATGAAAGTTAACGCTCAACCGATCGCCGATTTGCGGGTAGGATTGAATAAACAATTGCTGGCGGGTAAATATAGTACGCCGCTAGGTGAGATTTCGTTTACGCCGACGGGTGAAATCGTCCAAAAGGATTTCTATGTGGCGCAGGTGAAAATGGATGCCGATGGCACCAATGGTAAGTTTACGTTTCTGAAATAAGTTCTATTATCTCCAACCAGAGTAGTAGGGGCAATGTCTTGTCTTGCTAAACCGTCGGGAAACCCGACGGTTTAGCAAGCCGCTTCATGAATTGCCCCTACTACTCTGGCTACCGTGTATACACATCTCTGGTGAGAAGCGAAATTGGTGGGAATCCCCCTGTCTTGTCGGTTTTTTATTCTGGGGTTCCCCCAGAATAAAACCGCCGCTGTCTTGTCTCGCATAATCCGGGAGGGAACCTCCCGGCTGCGAGCCGCTAAATCCCCCTTAAAAATGGGGACTTTGACCAGATCTGAGCAAGCTTAAAAAGGGGGTTTGGGGGATTCAGATCTCGAAACGAAGCCCAGCCGACTTGTGTATACACGGTAGACTACTCTGGTGGTGACGAAGGCTGATAAAATTACTATCATGACGGTATTTCTACAGAATTTATTAGGCGGTTTATCGATCGGTAGTGTCTACGCAATTTTCGCGTTGGGCTATACGTTGATCTTTTCAATTTTAGGGATTATTAATTTCGCTCACGGAGCTATTTTTACCCTTGGTGCTTATTTTACCTACGCCTTAATGGGTGGGAAATTTGGCTTTAATGGCTTGCTGGCAAATTTTTCGTTAGGCATTCAGCTTCCCTTCTGGCTGGCTGCAATTATAGCCGCAATTTTAGCAGGTGGAGTCGCGATCGCGATCGAACGACTTGCCTATCGTCCCCTGCGCCGCAAACAGTCAGATCCTCTACTGATGGTGGTTTCTAGCTTGGGTGTAGCGGTAGTATTGGTGAACCTGATTCAATACCTAGTGGGAGCCGAAAACTACACGTTTCCAGGCAACACCTACGGCGATTTGCCTACAGCGATTAATTTTGGGAGTTCGGAAAATCCGATCGCCATTCGGACTGTCCAGATTATTATTTTTGGAGTGTCGGGACTAATTCTGGCAGCGTTAACCTATTTTATTAGCGGTACCAAGTATGGTAAGGCGATGCGTGCAGTAGCCGAAGATCCGACTACTGCGAGTTTGCTAGGCATTGATACCGAACGGTTTATCGTCCTCTCGTTTTTTGTCAGCGGCTTTTTGGGTAGTATTGCGGGTACGTTAGTCGGTTCGAGTTTCGGGATTGCAGGGCCGTATTTTGGGATTGGCTTTGGGTTGAAAGGTTTGGCTGTCATTGTATTGGGTGGATTGGGGAGCATTCCTGGTTCGGTACTCGGCGGTTTGCTCATTGGCATGGTGGAATCATTTGTCCCAGATTCGGGGTATAAAGATGCTGTGGCTTTTGCGATTTTATTTATCATCCTGTTGGTACGTCCCCAGGGGATACTGGGACAAAAACTCATTCAGAAAGTTTAAAACCCATGTCCGATTTTCTATCTACTTATGGCTTCCTCATCGTCTCGATGCTATTTGGCTCGATGCTGGGAATTTCTCTTTATCTACCACTAATGGCAGGACAATTATCGCTGGCGAGTCCGGGGTTTTATGCCGTTGGCGGTTACATTGCCGCAATTTTATCGACCAAAGTATTCGTGACGACGGGTGCGTTTCCCATTCCCTTATTGCTGCTAGAAATGGCGATCGCGGGGATCGTTTGCGGAATTTTGGGAATTTTAGTCGGAGTGCCTGCGCTGCGGTTACGGGGCATTTATCTAGCGATCGCGACAATCGCTTTTATCGAAATCTTGCGAATTCTTTCCCTCAATCTCGAAATAACTGGCGGCGCAGTCGGTATTTTTGGGATTCCGCAGCCATTTAATAGCCCGATCGAGTATTTGTGGATTGCGTTACCGTTACTATTACTGAGCATGGCATTTGTCTACCGACTCGAAAATATTCGCGTCGGACGCGCTCTAATTGCAATTCGGGAAGACGAACTAGCTGCCGATGCGATGGGCATCAATCCTACTTATTACAAAGTGTTGGCTTTCACTCTGGGCGCAATGCTCGCAGGGATCGTTGGTGCCGTCAGTGCCCACTTTTTGAATACTTGGAATGCCCGTCAGGGTACTTTCGATGCGAGTATTATCTACCTGACTTTCGTGTTAATCGGTGGTTCGCGCAGCTTTTTGGGTGCGGTTTTAGGCGGAATGGTATTTACAGCGATGCCAGAATTGTTGCGGTTTGCAGCAGATACGCCGAATTTACCGTTATTTGTGGCTCAGTTTCTCAGAGATGGGCGATTGATGATTTTTGGATTGTTAATCGTTTTGGGTACGATCTTTTTCCCTCAAGGGTTAGTTCCAGCGGGGCTATTTAAGCGGAAATAGATCGAAGATTATTACCAAAACCTAAATACCAGCCGAATCTGTGAGGGTTCGCCGTATTGTTGCAACTGCTCCAAGAATTCTATAAAATCTGGTGCAGCAGCAGCATAAGTATCAGTCCAGCGCACGGTTACGCCATCTCGATCCCAAGTAGCATAACCGATCGGGATGTCTTTTGGCCACTTATCATCGGCTGGAAACGGTTTACTCTCTTCAAACAGATGAGCCACCCGCGCATCTACCATCGCCTCATATTGCATCACCTTCCCATACCAGTCAAATTCCAAAACTTCCGCTAGCAGCAGCCAGCTAGCAATTTTATCGCCGCTGAGGGCATCGCCAAGTTCTAGACTCAAATCTGCGGGTAAACCACGCGGCTGGGCAATAACATCAAACGATCGATTGTCTACCGTTCTCCCGCTCGGATTCCGTTCGTCTGCCAGCATCGCAAACAGATCGTAATTTTGATTGCTGTAATATACCTCGATCGACTCATGAGGTGGTGAAGTTTGGGCATCCGCAGGGGTGAACTCGACCTGAGGGGGCGGTGCTGTCAAGATTTGCCAAGTGCCATCGATCTGAATTTCCGCATACATCATGATATCAGTACTCATAAATCGACAAATATTTATAGTTTAAGGTCGAGAAGATCGAATTTTGGCTTAATATGTAGTGGTCGATCGAGTACCCCGTTCAGATTAGTAGATTGATGGCATCTATCTCGCTCCAGCCAAATGTTGTCCTCACCGCCCAAGGGCTGACTCGCCGCTTTGGCGGACTTGTGGCGGTTAATAATGTGTCATTTACCGTAAATGAGGGAGAAATTTTTGGACTGATTGGCCCCAATGGTGCGGGTAAAACCACAACTTTTAACCTGATGACAGGACTAATTCGGGCATCGGGCGGACAGATGCTGCATGACGGGGTAGATATCTCTCGGCTGCGACCATTTCAAATTGCCAAACGGGGCATTGCGCGGACATTTCAAAATATTCGCTTGTTTGGTAACCTATCGGTACTAGAAAACGTCACGATCGCACACCACATTCAGACTCGGAGCGGTCTATTTCAAGGCATCTTCAATTTACCACCCACCCCCGCCGAAGAACGGGATATTCGCGATCGATCTGTTGAATTACTAGCATTGGTAGGCTTGAAAGATCGAGCTACTGTAGCGGCGCGCAACCTCCCCTACGGCGACCAACGTCGCTTAGAAATTGCCCGCGCGCTGGCTTTGCGACCCCAGATTTTACTATTAGACGAACCAGCAGCGGGGATGAATCCCAGTGAAAAGGGTCAACTGAGTGACTTTATCCGTCAAATTCAAATCCAGTTCGAGCTAACAGTATTATTGATCGAACATCATGTGCCGCTGGTCATGGGTTTATGCGATCGCATTGCCGTGCTAGATTTCGGACAACAGATCGCCATTGGCAATCCCGAACAAGTCCGTAACGATCCGGCGGTAATTGAAGCATATTTAGGAGGCGAATAGCAATGATGACCACAGCCGCCGCCCAGCATATACCACCCATTCTCGAAGTAAAGGATCTCAATGTCAACTACGGGGGAATTCAGGCTCTGCAACAGCTAGATCTGGTCGTCAAAGCTGGCGAAGTCGTAACCCTAATCGGCTCCAATGGTGCGGGTAAAAGCACCACCCTGCGGGCGATTTCACGGATTGTTAAACCCATCAGCGGACAAATTATCTACAATGGGCAAGAAATTACTCGCCACTACGCTCATGCGATCGTCAAGCTGGGTATCGCGCACAGCCCCGAAGGTCGGCGGGTATTGACCAAGCAAACAGTCCTGGATAATTTAACACTAGGAGCCTATTGTCGCCACGATCGACTCGGCATTAAGTCGGATTTGGAGCGGCAATTTCACCAATTTCCCCGACTGGCAGAACGTCGCCATCAGTTAGCCGGAACCCTTAGTGGTGGCGAACAACAAATGCTGGCGATCGCGCGTGCGCTGATGAGTCGCCCTCAACTATTGCTGTTAGACGAGCCGAGTCTGGGCTTGGCACCCTCGATCGTCCGGGAAATCTTTGAAATTATTAAAAATCTCCGCAATCTGGGGGTGACAATTCTGCTGGTAGAACAAAACGCCAATTTAGCACTACAAATTGCCGATCGTGGTTATGTGCTGGAAGCGGGACAGATTACGCTAGAAGGGCGGGCGGCGGATCTTTTGGCAGACGAGCGCGTGCGGCAAGCTTACCTGGGCTAGGTCGGCTCAACTATCGATCGTCAGAGGGTGTTTGAAGAGTGGAGTTGAGTTAGAATTTTAGGTGCGAGTTTTAAGATTCTGTAGCTGTAATTTTGTCTGTACCAATTGTTTACCACCCCGATTATGTCGTCCCATTGCCCGATAGCCATCGCTTTCCGATGTCCAAATTTCGGATGCTGTACGAGCTATTATTAGCAGATGGATTAGTCACCGCAGAAAAAGTATTCGCCCCTACATTACCACCGACGGAATGGCTAGAATTAGTCCACGATCCGGCTTATATTCAGGCTTACTATACTGGCACATTAGATCCCAAAGCACAGCGAAGGATCGGTTTACCCTGGAGTATCGAACTAGTCAATCGGACTTGTATCGCTCTGGGTGGCTCGATTCTAACTGCCAAACTCGCGATCGAACATGGCATTGCCTGTAATACAGCAGGCGGCACCCATCATGCTTTTGCTAATCTGGGTTCGGGCTTCTGTATCTTCAACGATCTGGCGATCGCATCTCGCGTCATTCAGAAATTAGGGTTAGCCAAAAAGATCCTCATCGTCGATCTCGATGTCCATCAAGGCGATGGTACTGCGGCAATTTTTCAAGGCGATTCGAGTGTATTTACCTTCTCCATGCACTGCGACATCAATTTCCCTAGCAAGAAACAAACCAGCGAT
>NZ_JANPLS010000352.1:0-1871 GCF_031422475.1 Chamaesiphon sp. VAR_48_metabat_403 | reverse complement strand
GCCGCCTTGGTATGCCAAAACACCGCGCGAGTCAACTGGGGATGCTGCTAACCCCAAATCGGCTAGGCTGGGTATAATTCCTCGGTCTAGATCTGTAGGGAGTGGTGGTAAAGTCGCAGGAGTAGGTAAGGCGGGTCGAATTTGACTATCGCGTTCGACATCTTTACGGAATTTGGTAAATAATTCGGGAATATTTGGCAATCCAAACGGCAAATCTTTGAGATGATAGAGTGTCTGGCCCCAAAAAGATTGACTATTGACATTAATCGCCTTTAAGGCGGCTGTTAATGTGGCGCTTACCGCAATTTCTTCGGCGGTAACTTCTTGATAGTAGTAGACATCGGTAATTCCCAATCGCTCGACTAATGCGGGAATAATGACTTCGGGTAATCCGCGCCGAATTAGCAAATCGCTCCCGCGAGTTTGCCATGAGTGCTGTAAATCGGTAATACTTTCGAGTAAAAATTGCGCCCTAAATGCACCCGTCTTAGGAAAACCAAACGGCGTTCGATCGAACTGGCGATCGTCGAAGCAATATAATGGAATGATACTAGCACACTGTTTGAGAGCCTGAGTTAATGGTTGATGGTCGTGCAAACGCAGATCGTTACGATACCAGAGCAAAATCCGTTTGGTAGCCATTATTAAACCAGTTGATAGTAAAGAGATGAACGATCGATTTACATCGATGCCACAATTTAAGCTAACACATTCGATCGATAAAAAAAGCAGGTATCACACCTGCGGCTTGAAAAAATCCATCTGCCAAGGCAGACGCTCCACTATGGAGCAGCCTGACCTTTGGTATGATGAAAGTGCACTAATAAGTCAGATCGAACTTTTCTCCTCATCCCAATTTTTAACTACCGATCGATAGTGCTCGACTCTCGAAGGTTGGTGGCTCATCAGAGCGTGTAGAATGAGTAGTAGAATACCGCGTCCAGAAATGAGCGAGTTCCTTAGCTTTATTCGTCCACTCAGTATCGATTTGATACATCCGGCGCGGACGACCGCGACCTTCAACTTTTTTCCAGTAGCCAACAATGGTACCGTTAGCTTCTAGAAACTTAATTGCACTATATAAAACAGTGTCTGAGAGCCGATAGGTTGAAGATTCATGCTCCAATCTAGCAATCAATTCAGTACCGTAAGAATCGCCCTGGAGCAGAATATCGAGAATGTAGCAAACCGCCAACTCCTGATTGAGATACAGTGGTGGTGGATTGCGGAAAAAGCAGTAGATATCTTCAAAGTTCATAGCTGTTACCACCTTATAATATTGGTGTTCGATCTTATCCTCATTCAGCACTCAAGCCAAATGCAACATCGATCGTTGGCGTACTTGTACTGAGCGAAGTTGAAGTAGCCTCTCCATTCGGAGCGGAACGCTACGCGTAACCGAGAGCCTGCGCTTTGCGCTTACGGAGAATCGAGCATTGAGAAAAGCGGGTCGAGATAAATCTGTTACTACCAGACCGGAAAACAATTTTTATGGTAATGGGACTAACAAATTGTTTAGAGCAAATTTATAGATACCCAGTTTTTAGCTTAACTCATCCAATTTACATCAAGCGACAATTATTCTACTTTCTTATCAAATTCTTAATTAATATTCATGTCAGACCTAGAAATTAACGGTAACACCCCGCAAACCGTCCGGAAAATTGCCAGCCAACTCCGGCGGGTAGGCTGGGCGGGATTTTGGTTGCAACTCGTTTTGGCTGTAGTATCGAGTCTAATTTTTCTATTCGCGATTCCGTTTGCCAGTACGGGGGCAAGAAATCCGGGGACTGGTGGCAGCCTGATTTTTACATTGGGTGGCTTGCTGGTACTATACGTGAGTATTTACTGGTCGTTTCGCTATGTTTTAA
>NZ_JANPLS010000351.1:0-4649 GCF_031422475.1 Chamaesiphon sp. VAR_48_metabat_403 | reverse complement strand
AGAATTTTGGGTTGAATCGCTTTTTAACTGCAACTATATATTTTAACATTTTCGGGCTTTGCGGGTTGGGTTTGGGGTGGGGGAGAGGGGGGGACGGGGAGATGGGTTGCAATTACTTCTATTCCCTATTCCCAAAAGCCTAAAGCCTAGTTTATTTAGTGGCTTTAAGCATGTAATAGGTAATTAAGAGTTGGGTGAGGGCAAGTGGGTAGCTTTGGAGAATTTCGCCTGTGGTTCCGGTAATATTGCCGAGATTGGGGTTGACTTCGCGGTTGCAGACGGTGTGGAGATCGGGCATGTCGGCGCAAATCATCTGTTCTAAAATGTTAATCCGATCGGCTGTAGCATGACTATCGACTTCTAAAACATCGACTGGTTTGCCCATATCACGATCGAGCGTGAGGCGAATGGTCGGGTAGAGATCGTTGTAGTCGCGATCGATTATTTCACTCAAATCGGGGTGGGGAATCGTCGGGCGCAAGATCAGTCGGACGTTTAATAAGGGATCGTTTTCATCTGTGCTATCGGCGGGTGGATAAAAGCTGGCGACGAGATCCGCCCATTCCCGTTGGGGACGAATGAATTGCGCTGAGTCGGGTTCGCGCTTTTGGAGTTCGGCTAATACTTGGGCTTCGGTGTAGCCGCGTTTGAGGGTATCGCGTTTGATTTTCCACAATGTGCGGAGAGATTCGGGTGGTGCGAGATAGACTTTGACATCAAAACAATCGCGCAGTGAGGGGGTGGAATAACCGAGCAATCCTTCAACTACGACAAACCGATTTGGTTTGATATATCTCGGTGGATCGAAGGTACCTGTGGTATGGCTGTAAATTGGCTTGAGAATCGGTTGTCCGTTGCGGAGCAGTGCCAAATGCTGCTGCATGATGTCGAGATAGTTGCAGTCGGGATGAAGAGCGGTAATATTTAGTTCTGCGCGCTGCTGACGATCGTAGCGATGATAGTCATCCGTACCGATGACTGTAACATTTTCTGCGCCAAGAATTTGAGCGATGCCTTTAGTCAGGGTTGTTTTACCCGCCGCGCTATCGCCGACGATACCAAGAATGATGGGACGGTGGCTCATGGTGTTAATCTGAGTGTCGATCTATTGTACTTCGACTGGCTGCATACTCTAGTCTAGATCGCCACCAATCCAGCATATTACAGCACTTTCCAGTAATATGCAGTAAGTTATCAGTTCGGAAGGGGGGCACGAAAAGTGCGGTCTTGGGGCGCGAAGCTCTAGGGGGGAACTGTACTTCACAATCCAGGAAAGTGCTGTAAACCGATCGATCGGTTTAATATTTTAGACGTAGTTCTACTTGACTTTTATGCAGGATTCTCCAGGGGTTTACGGTGGAGTAAGTTAATCACAGCGGCTTTTTCTAACAATCCAACTAAAATACCATCGCTATCGGTGACGCTCAGAGTCACAACTTGCTTGGATTCTAATTGCTCGATCGCTTGTAATAACGGACGATCGGCGATGATAATTGTAGATGGTTCGATCGCCGTCATGATTTCGCTGACTGCGGTATGCGCCCATCGATCGGATCGAACATCTTTAAGCGCGTCTAGTGCCAATTCTCCGACTAAGTGCCCAGATGTATCGGTAACTAGAAACTTTTGCCAGTTGCTACCAGCGAGGGTGCGTTGGTCTACAAATTCGCGCAGGGTGATATCTTGATGGATAATCGGACTATTGGGAGTCACGGCATCGGCGACAGTCAATCCCGTCAGGCGTTCTTGTACGCGGGCAAACTGGGCAGATTTACCAGCATTTTGGAGTAAGAACGAACCGATGAGTAAGTTCCAGATATTATCGAAGCTACCGTATAATACTAGCGGTAATAAGCCCGATCCGATCGCGACCCAGCCAAAGGCTTGACCGACAATGCTGGCGATTTTGACACCTTTATACTGATTACCAGTCACTTTCCAGACGATCGCTTTGAGAATATTACCACCATCGAGGGGTAAGCCCGGAATCAGGTTGAATAAGCCTAATGATAAGTTAATTGCGGCGAGTACGGCGGTAATTGCGGCAATCGGGCCAGTCAGATGAGCTGTAAAGCCAAGTGTGGTGAGGATACCAAATAATACTAAGCTAACGGCGGGGCCTGCGATCGCAACCCAAAAGGCAGCGGCGGGACTTTCGGATTCTTTTTCTAGGCTGGCTAATCCGCCAAAGATAAACAGGGTAATCGAATCTACCTTGATGCCTTGTCTCATCGCTACAAAGCTATGCCCTAACTCGTGGGCGAGTACCGAGCTAAATAATAGTAACGCAGTCACCAAGCCTAAGATAAATGGACTAGCACCTGCTAGGTATGGAAACTGAGCCGCCAAACCTTCCCCATAACTCCACGTTACTAAGCCCAGCACCAGAAACCAGGTGGGATTGATATAAAAAGGGATGCCAAATAAGGAACCAACCCGGATATTACCATTCATTACAGCGACCTCTAACTCTAAAGTCTACGATCGGTTATTCGATCGGTTACGTCTATTGTAACTAAATATTAAGGACTCTCTCATTATTGCCAGATCGTAATACCCGTCTATAGTGGTTCGGTTATCGGATTTAGTTATCGAACTCCCCAATCCCCGCTCCCCGCTTTTAAGTCTGAACGGCAAAGGTATCGGGATGAATGCCATGATTTACCCAGACTATCGCTTCCTCTGCACTTTTCATATCTGGGGGAACTCGGAGAATATGAACGTGTGCGGTGGAGGGACAAATCATTTTTAATAACATCATTGGTTCGCGATCGAACGATTGAAATTTTCTGGTTTTCAGTAATGTATACTGTCGCCAAGTATCTTGGAAGAGTGCGCCAAATTGATTGTAAATTTGGAGGTAGCCGATCCGATCGATTAAAATGCGTCTGAGTTGGCTATTATATTCATTTAATAGCCACTGCGGTTGCCATTCGCTCACATCATGCCAGTAGCGTTGGGGTAAATTTACGCCTTGAAATTTGACAATTTTTAAATTGGGTAACTTTTGGAGAATTGATAAATTTGCGATATCGTTATTATTAATCTGTAGCTCTTGAAGACTGGTCAGATTACTGAGGCTATCTGGTAGAGTCGTTAAATAATTGTTGTTTAAATTTAAGCGAGTTAAGTTAGCTAGATTGCCGAGATTGTTGGGGAGACTAGTCAGTAAATTGTTACTCAAATTGAGATCGGTTAGCTCGACTAAGTTACCGATACTATCTGGTAAGCTAACTAACTGATTGCGATCGAGATATAAGCATTTTAAATTTAAAAGACCCCCAATAGTATCTGGAAGAATAGTTAAGTAATTATCTCGCAGGCTGAGACTAGTGAGATTTGATAGATTACCAAGAGTGTTGGGGATGGTAGTTAGTTGATTAGATCCTAGATACAGCCATCGCAAATTAGCAAGATTACCGATACTTGCGGGAAGTGTTGTTAGTTGATTTGCACTTAGAGATAGACTATTTAGATTGGTGAGATTTCCGATACTATCTGGAATTGTTATTAGTTGGTTGCTTAATAATGATAACTCTACTAATTTAGAAAAATCGCCAATATTATCTGGTAGATTTGTGATGTTATGAAATCTCAGATCTAGAATCGATGTTGAATTGAGACTCGCACCTTCGATTTTATCGGTTAATTTTAATACTTGCATAACGATCGATAATAAATAGATGCACCATGACGATCGCATTTAGAGGAGAGTAAGGAGTAAGGAGTAAGGAGTCGGGAGACTGGGGGACTGGGGGACTGGGAGATTTCCTTTACCCTTTACCCTTTAACCCTTTTTCCCTAAAACCTAAAACCTAAAGCCTAAGATAGATTAAACACTGCCGATCGCTGAATTCCGTAGAGAGATATTTTTGCTACTATTTAGTTATGATTTAGTTTCGATCGCGGCTAGATTGCTGAAATATTCCCGGTACAACTCAGATCTGGGAATGACAAATTCGCCGCTGAATTTTACCAATCCCAATCCCTCTAATCTTCCTCTCAAGCGGGGAGATAAAATCGCCCCAGTTGGGGATGCCAGCACATCATTCATCGCTGCAAGTAAGTCTGGATGACTGTTGAGGGTAGTTTCGAGTCTGGCGAGGTGGCGGCGATAAAAGATGCTCTGACGGCTCGTAGCGGTGGCAATCAGGGTAGGCAAATCGATGTTACCATGAGCGACTTCAAACATCGCCAGTCTGACTAAAAATGGATGTCCGCCAATAACGCTCATCAGTCGATCGCAATCTTGCTGCGTCCAGTTTAACTGATGTTTGGTTGCGAGTAACTCTACTCGATCGCGGCTAAATTCACTAACTTCAATACTAATCCCGACATTAAATGGAGATCTATCGATTTCGAGCGGGATGTAAACTTCAGCCGCATGAGAGATAATCAGTCGCAGTCTACTCAAAATTTCCGTATGTTTCCCCGCTTCGTGCAGGCTTCGCAACAGGCTAAAAAAATTGTTGTATAAATGAGGCGCATCGAATAACAGATCGATCGCATCTAAGAGGATGTTTGGAAATACGGAGAGTATAAAATATTCAAGCAAGTCTCCGTAGCATAAGTCGGATCATAGCAATGTGGATGAAAGCCTCTGATGAAGCAGGTAAACGTTCGTAATCAACATTAAGACGGCGACACCA
>NZ_JANPLS010000350.1:0-8756 GCF_031422475.1 Chamaesiphon sp. VAR_48_metabat_403 | reverse complement strand
GGCTGTTGCGAGCCACTATCGATCGCCAGATTTACCCCAGTCAATCTCACCAATACATCATCTTCCGCTCTCGCACCCGCCAACGACTGAAGCGCGCCCACCTGCAATCTCCCATTGAGTCGCTGCGGATGAATATTCCCTTGCTTTTGACTGGCGATCGTTCCAGGCGTAAACTTAATATCGGTCGTAACTTGCCGCACATCCGCCGCAATTATCGATTTTGATTGCCATGTCAGCCGCACGGTTTTACCAATTAACTGCTGCTGCGTCGCAGGTGCATGTTTAATTTCCACCCACACCCAATCCGCCAGCCGAAATTTTTTAACTTCCTCCTGACTGGGTAAGATGAGTCGCCCGATCCACTCACCATTTGGCTTATAATCGACATCCTGACTATTGCCAGCGAGATTTTGGGATGAATTTTCATTTGCTGCTGCAACTGCCAGCAACAAGGGCATATTTGCTGGGTTAAGATTTGTCGAAATTGCCCCGTGACACCACCACCCCCAACCGATGCCAACGATACACAATACCCCCAACCACCAAGATCTTAACTTCATTACCGATTAGAGCCTAAAAGAATTAAATCCGATCGAAGATCGTGCTATTCAAATTGGTATTATACGATCGAACCCATTGCCATCAGCCGCTTTATTCAGCAACCCAAAACGCTCGATAAATCGACACAGAGGATTGGTACTACTTAAAAGGAGTTGGCGACTGCTTGAATATCGTCGGTTAATGTCGTGCGTAAACGCGATGCGCCGATCGATTCTAGCTGCTGGAGGGGAGCTGCTAAAATTTTCTGAAAGTTGGTTAGTCAGCACTGGATTGGGCAGCATTTCTAATCGGTAGTCCGACGATCTCCTTTTTGGCATTTGCGCGCTCGATTGCTCGATCTACATCTTGAAAATCCATGCCTAATCCATGCCTAATAAAACTCTTCTAGTTTTACAATTTTCGCACAATCTACAAAATCAGGAAAGTGGCTAAAGATTACTGGCATTAGGTCTTGGCGATCGTTGAATCTGGTAATAGGTTTGAATAGAATTGAAATTGATGGACTCACAATCCGCGAGGAAACTCTAGACAGGTTCGATTCCTGTACCTTAGATTAGAGCGAATCGATCTTTTCAGGTGTTAGTTGGGTGACGCGATCGATCGCGATCGCTGCACCGGATTGGAGTAGGCTGTGGCGGTAATTATCGATTTGGGAGGCATCAGCTAGAATGTGGGGTGGTAATACTCCTACGCCGATGAAGTGTCGATCGGGTTGTTTGGTACGGGCATTGACAATTGTGTGCATGTCTGCGACGGTATCGCCCACATAGACAATCGAATGATTTTCGGCAAGTTTCTGGCTGGCTGATAGCTGTTCCATAACCATAAATAATCCGGTGGGATCTGGTTTGCCTGGAGCGTCTTCCATTGCCACTAAAACGGGCGCAGTCAAACCGAGTCGGCGGTGGAGGATATAACTAGCAGAACCGCTGGTAGCACCGCTAAAAAAGCCCCAGGGGATGCCTGCGGCGGTCAATGAGTTAAAGTATTCTCGGCTGGCTAAGAGCGGCTCGTCGCAAATATAGCCATTCCAATCGACTGGATCGGTACCGCGATATTTGGTCTGAAAATAAGCGACAATTCGTTCGTATAGCGTCGGCTCTGCCGAATCGTAATTTAGTGGTAACTGAGATCGCGGCTGTCCCTGGCTTTCAAAATAGCGATAAATCAGCTCCTGCGAGCCTTCCCAATCATTATTCCAAATGCCTTCACCTTTGAGCTTATCGATGTCGATCGCAGTTGGGCGAAAGGCTCCGTTGGTGAATTCTGCTACGGTATCTGCCAGGGCACGACGATAAGAATTGCCTACGTCTCGAATTACCCCATCGATATCAAATACGACGATCGCGCTCATCTTTTGAATCTTGCCACTAACTTAACTCAAAATCTATCATATTTCAGCCGTTACCTAACAGCAATTCTCACGCTCGAAATTGAGACCGGGGCTGATGCTGGTTTTTAAAAATAAAACTGCTGCAATCCGCATTCTGTCGTCAACGATCGCCAAGATTGAAGCGATAAAATCGCGTGAGAGTTTTAAAATAAGAATTGCCGATCGTCTACAATGCGCTGCTCTGAAATAGCAAACAGATGGTATAATGATGGATTGTGTGCCAAAGTACTAAGCAAATATGACCGAAACCATTACCGAAACCTTACCAGTAACAGCATCCAAATTTATTTTAAAAGTTCTCTGGTTGGATGAGAACGTCGCATTAGCAGTAGACCAAGTAGTTGGTAAAGGGTTGAGTCCTCTGACTGCTTACTTTTTCTGGCCGCGCAATGATGCATGGGAACAACTCAAAGCCGAGTTAGAAGCCAAGCACTGGATTGCCGAAGTCGATCGCGTGGGCATTCTCAACCAGGCGACTGAAGTAATTAACTATTGGCAAGAAGAAGGCAAAGGTCGTCCCTTACCTGAAGCTCAGCTCAAGTTTCCTGAAGTTATTTTTACTGGCAGCAATTAGGCTTATCGGTTGGGTATTGGGTAATGTCCCGATTTTGTCGCAGGAGATCGGATCTTTTTAGGCGATCGCATTTACTCCATTACCCGACGAGATCGTTCGCAATTTTGAAATTTAATACCGATTCGAGTATCTACATTTACATTCACATCCGGTCATCTTTCCAAAATTAACTCAGCTCGGCTTGTAGGAGATTTAATAAAGATCTTGGCAAGCAGGTTTGAGGTAGCAGATGAATGTAAAATCTAGTCGATCGACAATCCTAATTTTACTAGCAATCTTATTAGGTGGCTGCGGTACTCGCGCTCACAACACAGCCACAGTTAGCAAATCGCCGCTTCCATCTGCAAATTCAGCAGGAGCTTCAACAAATTTAGATCTGTTTCGATTTATCCGTAACGATCGATTTGGTTATATCGATAGTACTGGTAAGATAATTATTCCAGCTCAGTTCGATCGAGCGGAAAATTTTAGTGAAGGTTTGGCGACTGTTGAAGTAGGCGGGAAATTTGGGTGTATCGATAAAACTGGTAAACTAGTCATTCCGGCTCGGTTTAACTTTATAAATAAATTTAAAAATGGGTTGGCAGCAGCAAATACCGATGAGCGAGAGGGCAAAGTTGGCTATATCGATCGCACTGGTAAATTAGTTATTTCCGCTCGATTTAATGAGGCTCGCGAGTTTAGTGAAGGTTTAGCCGCCGTTAAGATCGATCGTAAATTTGGCTATATAAATTCGCAGGGTAAAGTCATTATTCCGTTTCAATTTGATGAAGCTGCTGAATTTAAGAATGGTTTTGCTAAAGTCAGAACTGATATTTTTAGAGATAAAAATCCCGATCGGACGATCGATAAAACTGGTAAATTATTATCTGGATCGGCTCGATCGATCGATGGCAAAGATCGAGATCGCCTCATCCAAGTCGCCCACCCACTGAATAAAGCTGAAGCTTTAAAAGCTGAAGCTTTAAAACCTGGATTTGTAAAAAATAATGCTTATTATATGTTTGGCTATAAAGATCGCACGGGAAAAATGGCGATTCCGCTCCAATATTTTACCGACGCAGCCCCAACATTTAGTAATGGGTTAGCATGGGTAATCGTCGGCAATCGACTCGGCTATATCGATAAAACTGGTAAGCTAGCTATCCCCGCTCGCTATGGTGTTTCTGAGTACAGTAAAGGCGAACGTGATGCAGGCAGACTAGTTACTACCTGCGGTCGTAATTATTGTTTTTCTGCATCTAGCAATTTCGATCGTGGGTTAGCGGCAGTCGCAATTCCTCGAAGCTGTAATTTATTTGAGAAAGGAGCTTGTAACGATTATGGCTATATCGATCCGACTGGAAAATTAGTATTTAAATTTTAGATACATATCGATCTGTCGTTGGAGATCTGCTATATTTGTGGAGTTATCTAGATTAACATCTGCTAGGGCTGCTTTATCTGCTAGCGACATTTGACTATCGATGCGGATATTGGCGGCGGATGCATCAATTCGATCGCGGGTCATAATTCGGTGTAGTTGAACGGAGCGATCGCAACTAACTACCCAAATCTCAGTCACCAGATCGGTCATGTTTGCCTCAAAGAGCAACGGAATCGCCAGAACGGCGGTAAGATCGGCGGCAAGGCGGCTAACTTCAATCTCGAAGCAATTCCGCACGTAGGGATGAATTTGAGCTTCTAGCCACTGACGCTCGTGGATACTACCAAAGATAATTTCGCCCAACCGGGTGCGATCGAGTGTGCCATCAGATTGTAAGATAGTGATACCATATCGTTGACCGATCGCTTGTAAAATTGGCGAACCGATAGCTACAGCCGATCGAGCATAAATATCGGCATCCCAAATCGGTAGGTTATATCGCGATTGTAAGTAGTTAGTCACGGTAGTTTTGCCCGTACCGATGCCTCCAGTAATTCCAATTAGACGCATAAATTAGTGGATAGTGGATAGTGGATAGTGGGTAGCCACTTGTTATTGACTGTTTTTGAGAAAATGCGATTGATATTGACAATCGTGGATATAGAGATGGTTTTTAAAAGCTAACTTGATGATAAGTTGTGGAGGTAATAGTTTGACCGATCGACAAAATACAGATATTTGGGAATTAATTCAAGCATTCGATCGCGATCGTCGTCCCGATCTTTTAGATCGAAAATATAGTAAGATGCGGAAAAATGCTTTGGCGTTTTTCAGGGGTAGTTGTCATCTATTTTATCGAGATTTGCCAAAAGAGTCGAGTTTAAATTTAGCTCCACCCGTATGGATTTGTGGAGATTTACATTTAGAAAATTTTGGAGCTTATAAAGGCGAAGATCGTCAGATCTATTTTGGGATTAATGATTTTGATGAGAGTATCTTAGCTCCCTGTACTTGGGATGTCGTTCGATTGGTAGTTAGTACATTGTTAGCTATCGATAGCTTACCTTTCGATCGAGCTGATGGCGAGAGACTGGCACAAATATATCTTACCAGTTATGCTAACACCTTGAGTGCTGGCAATATTAGCGCGATCGTCGAAGCTAATGCACGCGGTATTGTTGCGAATCTATTAGCCGATTTACGTCGCCGCAAACGGAGCGATTTATTAGACGAGCGGACTATCCTAAATAAGGAACGACGGCAATTAAAATTCGACAATGAAAAGATCTTAGCAATTAGTCAGGAGCGATTTAAACTAGTCAAAGAGGTAATTGATAACTGGGCGCAAACTCAAGCCGAACCAGATTTTTTCAAGGTACTAGATATTGGATTTAGAGTTGCAGGTACTGGTAGTTTGGGACTCGATCGATACATCGTTTTAGTAGCAGGAAAAGGTTCGCCAGATCGAAATTATCTACTCGATTTCAAACAACAGGTAATTTCGGCTTTACAACCTTACTCAATCGGCAACCAACCTGAATGGCAGCATCCAGCAAAACGAGTAATGAAAGTTCAACAATTAGTCCAATTATCGCCACCCGCATTACTCGCAGCAATCGAGTTTGACGACCGCAGTTATTTATTAAGAGAACTTCAGCCTACACAAGATAAAATTGAGATCGAACCAGAGCTAATTAGTCTCGAACAAATGGAAAACCTCATCGATATAATGGCAGAAATTACTGCTTTTACACATCTGCATGGGAGCGGTAAATTGGGTGCAGCATCAGCACAAGCTCTCATCGATTTTGGGCAAAATTTAGATTGGCAACAACAGGTACTAGATTATGCTGTTAATTATGTTAGTCAAGTACGGTTAGATTTTGAATATTTCTGTCAGGCTAGTATCGATCGATAATCTCACATCTTACGATCTAGACTAAAGTTACTAGTGTTTTAGTGGATAGTGGATAGTGGATAGTGGATGGTTTTAGTGTATGGGTACAAAATGTGAGAATATCGATCGCAGCACCGCATCTTATTCTTAACCCCTAATTCGATCGTGAAATATTTGAGAATATTGTTAATTGGGATTGGCACGATCTCGCTATCGGCTTGTACTAGCACCATCCCGACATCATCGATACCTACAGTTTCACCTTCCCCAGTCATCGCCCCCACACCGACAATTTCCGCCTCACCGACTGTCACCCCCACACCAGGTAGTTCGCCAGCTCCAGGCGCGACTAGCCCCGCGCCAGCAACAGGATCGCCAACTACAAAAATTCCTAACGTCAGCCCCCTACAAACTCCAGGAGTAGCACCACTTCCCGCACAGGTGGGCGATTATCAAGTAATCGACGAGTTAAAACAGCCGCAATTTATGGTGCAAAGTCGCGATATTTTAAAAGCATCGAGTCTGCCGAATAGCAAGGTTAAATTTAATGCCGCAGATTTACTAGTAGTCTTAAAAAGTACGCGCAAATACTTTAAAAATCGCTTAGATAACGACCCCGATCTTCAGCGCGAGGGGATTTTAGGTACCCAGGGCGTGACGGTTTCAGATATTCTCAAGACACTAGATTTTATGGTGTTAACGCTCCAGCAGGATATCAAGGCTAAAAAATCGATTCGACTGCAAGATCCTAAATTTTTAAATGCCAACTTTCGGGCGATTCAATGGACGGCTTTCGATCCGACAGCACTGGATAAGAAACGGGTGCGGATGACTAAATATGCTGTATTCACTCATCCCGGATCTCGCAAACCAACTAAAGAATTTACCGCCGGATTGTACGCACTCAAACCAGGTACTGATGTTGATGCAATTCGGATTAGATATACCAAACAAGATGTTTTACAAAATATCTATGAACCTGAAGGTCAAGAATTTGGTGCAGTAGAACCGCTGGCTTATCTCGATCGCGAAGGTTTAGAATCAGCCTTAATGGAAGGGACTGTTTTAATTAAATTTACCGATGGCAAGTCAGCATTTTTTAATGTCGATCGCAATAATAATATCCCCTATATTAAAGGTTTAGATCCACTCGAACAAAAGCGATACTGGTATTTTAAACCCGTAACGGCAATTAAAGGATACGGGCAAACGATCGAAACCAAAATATCGCTCAAACCGGGCGTAACTTTTGCCGGAGATGTCTTAAATATCGGCTTGGGTAGAATCGTAGTTACAGAGAATGCGATCGATGGCAAGCCGCAATTACGGATGGGAATTATTGCCGACACTGGTGGGGCATTTTTACCCAATTTACATCAGTTAGATTTTTTGGCAGGGGTATTCGATACCAAGGCAGATTTCGCGGCATATACGCGCAAATTACCCGAATATACAAAAGCATATATTCTCGTCAAACGATCGGCAAGCAGCACCAAAATAAGCAACCGCAATTCGGGGAGTAGCAGCCAGAAGTTACAGTAACTGAGGATCTGCGATCGGATAAACTAGCTAAAAATCTCGCAATCTTTATCTAGTTTATCAAATTGATTATCGATCGCATTATCCGTCTAATTCCAGATTCTTAATCTATTATCTTGGTCTACTTATTGTGATGTTCGATATATTTCATTAACATGGACCATTACCGTAGAATCCACAACTTCCGCCGATTGGTGTAACAGGAGCAGGAGCAGGCTGACGATCTCGTTCTGCTTTACGCTCTTCTTCTTGTCGCGCTCTGTTTCTGTACAAAGCGTCATCTTGCCCCTGTTGTGATGATGTTGATGGTTCTGAACTCCCATTACTCATTGCCGCACCAAACACCGTTAGCCAAAATGCTGCTGCTGCTGCCTTTGATTTACGTTCCTGAGCCAAATATTGCTCTTTTTGTTTCGGAGTCAGACTTTCCCACTGCTTTCGGCGTTCTTCGGCTTTGGCTGCTTGTGCTGCTTCGAGTTTTTGTGCCAGTGGGGAAAGATTGATGTGATAAAGAGCGAACTGTCGAGCCACTGATGGCTCGATGTGCGGCTAGACTCGGAGAACTGGAGATTGCAATTAAGGCACAACTTGATAACCCAACAATGAATTTCATCGGACTTTATTCCTTATAATAAAAGGGTTTGGCATTTTGAGTCGTCATCGGGGTCGTAGCTTGTGGGAACTGGCAGCAGACAGCGGGAAGAATATAATTACAAAAATAACACAAAATCCCTGTAAGATAATAGCTACATAGATCGATCGCATCTAATAATTACGATCTACTTGGCAACTATCCATTCGATCGAAAATCATGCTGATTTATGCGAAGCATTAGACCGAGTTAGTATTTATTCTTGTAACGATCTGATTTGACTAGAGATCGACTTAATTTCTCGACTATAGTTATCGATTTTAATGCCATATCCAATTAAATTAGTCATAACTTCAGTACAATATTGTATATTTTTACCATCCAAACAGTAAGCAACACCAGCTACTCCTAGCACTGCCAAGCCTGCTTTGGTATCTGCATCCAGATTTTCTGTAACAATTGCACCGAGTCCGGCAATTGAGGCTAATGCCGCTGCCGAAGGCTGGGGATTTTTAAGCATATAAATACCCATTTCTCCAGACAAATTATTGAGTTGGAGTTGGTAGTCAGCTTGGCGTTGGCGTAATTGTTGGATATCGCCACTTTGAGCCAATACCATGCTTGGATTTAAGCAAGTCATGGCGAGGGTAATACCTAAAAAGAGCTGTTTAATTTTCATGATATGAGTGGTAGGTAATTTGGCAGAATTAGCGATATTAGGTGTCCGGCGGGGATATCTTGGTGCAAACATCCCAGCGGGTGTGGGGCTAGAGATTAATATCCCATTTGTTTGCCATGTTCCTTGTCATAAAAGGGATCGATTGCTGGGGTACT
>NZ_JANPLS010000349.1:0-11643 GCF_031422475.1 Chamaesiphon sp. VAR_48_metabat_403 | reverse complement strand
TCATAGTGGCGATCGCTAACTCTTACCCACAATTTTAAGCGTGTCGAGCCAGTAGGTAATCGTCCGACAATTTTGCGAAAACTCAACACGATTGCCGAAGGCAGGTCTTCGACCAACGAGAATAAAACTGATGCGATTATCGAACGATTGAGTCGCGATTGATATTTCGGGAGTCTTGGCATGTATCGTTCTAGCGTAGCTCTAATATGACACCAGTTATTCCCACGGAATGGTTCGATCGATCGGCTGTCAGTGTCGCACCAGATTTAATCGGTTGTACCTTGGTGCGTCAACTCCCCGATGGGCGACAATTACGGGGGCTAATTGTCGAAACCGAGGCTTATCAAGAGGGCGATCCGGCTTGCCATGCTTATCGCAAGCAAACCAAGCGCAATCGGATTATGTTTGGCGATCCGGGCTATGTTTATGTCTATTTAATTTATGGTATTTATCACTGTGTTAATATCGTTACAGATCGATCTGGCGTGCCGAGTGCGGTGCTAATTCGGGCACTAGAGCTGGATGAACAGACGTTAGCGAGCATTCCACTCAAACCCAAGGAAGAGCCAGAACGGGTAGCCGCAGGGCCGGGGAAACTCTGTCTGGCGATGCAAATCGATTTAGAATTATATGGGACGAAACTAGAATTTGGACGATCGATGTGGATCGAACATCGATCGGATCTGGTGGAGATCGCGCAAACCGATATTAGACAAGGCGACTGCGCCGATGGTAGGCAACCTCAACTCGAATTGGTGCAAACCACTCGGATCGGACTGACTCAGGGGGTAGAATTACCCTGGCGGTGGTATCTCAATGGTTGTAAAGCTGTCTCCAAAACCGTCCCCTATTCCCGATCCCCTACCCCCTATTCCCTTTAGAATAGAAACATAACGTTACATAGGGCGATCGCATGGCGGCGGACTTCAGAGAATTTTTAAAAGTACTCGAACAACGGGGACAACTGCGGCGCATTAAAACGCTGGTAGACTCCGACTTAGAAATTGCCGAAATCTCCAATCGGATGTTGCAATGTGGCGGCCCTGGCTTATTATTTGAGAACGTCAAAGGAGCCAAATATCCGGTTGCTGTGAATATTATGGGCACCGTCGAGCGGATCTGCTGGGCGATGAATATGGAAAAACCCCAGGAACTAGAAGATTTGGGGCGCAAATTAGCGATGCTCCAGCAGCCCAAACCGCCGAAAAAAGTCGCGCAAGCAGTCGAATTTGGGAAGGTATTATTCGATGTCCTCAAAGCCAAACCCAGCCGAGATTACTTCCCACCCTGCCAACAGATTGTCGTCCAAGGAAATGACCTAGATTTAAATAGTCTGCCTTTAATTCGCCCTTATAGTGGCGATGCGGGCAAGATCGTCACCTTGGGCTTGGTAATTACCAAAGATTGCGAGACGGGTACGCCCAATGTGGGGGTGTATCGACTCCAGTTGCAGTCAAAAAATACGATGACGGTGCAATGGCTGTCGATTCGTGGTGGCGCGCGCCATCTGCGGAAAGCCGCTGAACGGGGGAAAAAATTAGAAATTGCGATCGCACTCGGCGTACATCCCCTAATTATTATGGCAGCAGCGACCCCGATTCCGATCGATCTATCCGAGTGGTTATTTGCCGGGATCTATGGCGGCGGCGGGGTTAAATTAGCCAAATGCAAAACGGTCGATATTGAAGTACCCGCCGACTCAGAATTCGTGCTGGAAGGGACGATTACCCCTGGGGAAGAACTGGTCGATGGCCCGTTTGGCGACCACATGGGCTACTATAATCAGTCTAAATCATGCCCGTTGATTCGCTTCAATTGCATGACTCATCGCAAAGATCCGATCTATCTGACGACATTTAGCGGTCGTCCGCCCAAAGAAGAAGCGATGATGGCGATCGCACTCAACCGGATCTACACGCCAATTTTACGCCAACAGGTGCCAGAAATTGTCGATTTTTTCTTACCGATGGAGGCATTGAGCTATAAAGCGGCGATAATTGCGATCGATAAAGCTTATCCCGGACAAGCCAGACGCGCTGCACTCGCTTTCTGGAGTGCCCTACCTCAATTTACCTATACCAAATTTGTCATCGTCGTCGATAAGGATATCAATATCCGCGATCCGCGCCAAGTCGTCTGGGCGATTAGCTCTAAAGTCGATCCGCAGCGCGATGTCTTTATCATTCCCGATACGCCCTTCGACAAACTCGATTTTGCGACTCCGAAAGTCGGCTTGGGGAGTCGGATGGGCATCGATGCCACGACAAAAGTTTATCCAGAAACCGAGTCTGAATGGGGAGAACAGTTAGAGTCAGATCCGACAGTGGCGGCGATGGTAGACAGGCGGTGGCGCGAGTACGGTTTGGCAGATATCAATCTAGATGAAGTCAATGCCAATTTATTCGGTTACGACATGAAATAGCTGGCGGTTAGGGACTTGCAAATTAATAAACTATCATCGATCGCTAGTCTGGTGCGTTATGCTGCACAGATAACACACCCTACAATTTTGAAGCTGACCGCTAATTTTATCCAGAAAGAAGCTACTATGACTACGTGAAAGTAGCAAGTACGCCAATAAAGATACAATAGCGATCGAGTCTTCAAGCAGCGATCGAGTTATGGAAGCCAGTCCCGCCCAGATTAGTCAAGCAGTTCAAAATCTCTACGATACCTACCCCTTCCCGCCCGAACCTTTGCTCGACGAGCCGCCCCCAGGGTTTAACTGGCGGTGGCAATGGGATGCGGCTTATAATTTTTGTACTGGACAGATGCCAGTACGCCGAGATATTCGGATTCTCGATGCGGGTTGCGGTACGGGGGTGAGTACCGATAGCTTGGTGCATCTCAATCCTGATGCGCGGGTAACGGCGATCGATCTGAGTCCTGGCGCGCTGAAAGTTGCTACCGAACGCTGTGCGCGATCGGGTGCGACGCGGGTAGAATTTCATCATCTGAGTCTGTTCGATGTTGCCCAGCTACCGGGGGAATTCGACCTAATTAACTCGGTGGGAGTGCTGCACCATACCCCAGACCCAATTCGCGGTATTCAAGCCTTGGCGGGCAAGCTAGCCCCCGGTGGGTTGATGCATATTTTTGTCTATGGCGAGTTGGGGCGGTGGGAAATCGAACTGATGCAAAAAGCGATCGGGATGTTGCAGGGTGACAAGCGCGGCGACTATCAAGATGGGGTTAAAATCGGTCGATCGGTATTTGCATCGCTCCCCGAACATAATCGCATTCTCAAGCGGGAAAAGGAACGCTGGGCGATGGAAAATCATCAGGATGAATGTTTCGCCGATATGTACGTTCATCCCCAAGAAATTGATTACAATATCGAGACGTTATTTGAATTAATCGATGCTTCTGGGTTAGATTTTGTCGGTTTTTCCAATCCCGATTTCTGGAGTTTGGAGCGACTGTTAGCTAAAGCACCTGAAGCATTGGAACGCGCGAAACAGTTAGATATTCGCGCCCAATATCGGCTGATTGAATTGCTCGACCCGGATGTCGCTCACTATGAATTTTTCTTGGCGAAACCGTCGTTACCAACTGCGATAGATTGGACGCAAGATAACACTTTACTAGCGGCAATTCCTTATCGGCATACTTGTATTGAAGGGTGGGAAAGTCAGAATGTGTTTAATTGCGATTGGAAGTTAATCAATCTATCCGATGCTGAGTTTGCTTTTATGCAAGCTTGCGACAAGAATCAAGGACAATTGACAGTTAGCGAGATTTTACAGTCTAGCGAACTATCGATCGATAATATTCGATCGCTACTCGTAAATAAAATGATTATGTTGAAGATTAATAACTAGTCGCGACGACAGATCCCCGACTGTCTTGTCTCGCTAAACCGTCGGGAAACAGAGGCGTGCGCGAGCCACTTCTTAAAGAAGTCGGGGATCTAAACACACCGATCGATTAACAAATTTATGTCTGTAACCGTTCATTTTTTACCCGATAAAGTTACCATCACTGCCGAACCAGGCGAACCATTATTAAATGTTGCAGATCGCGCGGGAATTACGATTCCGACTGGTTGTTTGATGGGTTCTTGTTATGCTTGCGAAGTGGAAATCGAAGGGCGAGAAAACCCCGTGCGGGCTTGTTTGGCAAGTATTCCGATCGGTGAATCGATAACGATCGTTCATCTATATGACGATCCGATTTGGTAAAATTCCCTACTTAAAATAATAGGGGAGATTTATAAATCCCCCTACTTATTACCTAATTTAGCTAGCTTTACTTAATTGCGATCGCCTAAAATTTGTGTCTTAATGCTGTTGAATTGTTCGACTAGTTGGTGACGATCGCGTTCGCGAATTAAGTAATTCCACACAAATCGACCTACATAAAACAAACCAACTAGTTTGAGCAATGGCGAAACGAGCGGGATATCGTCGATCGCACTCAGTCCGGCAAATGCAAGTTTAGTGACAATAAAAGCTAGAAAAATTATGCCTAAGTTTGTCAGCAGTTGGCGGTTATTTTTGAAGAATTCAGTAATAGATACTATTACTTCTTCAAAAAATCCGGCGGTGTTTGCTGGGATTGATTCTAACTGTTTTGCAAATGACTCATTTGAAGTTTCATCATCATTAATGATGGCTTCATTAGTAGGCACTGCTGGCTCAGGTAAAGGTTTTTCGAGATCGATCGCAGGTTTTGTCGGTAGTGCTAACTCAGTCGATATTTCATCATCATTGCTGATGTCTTCCGCCGCAGGCATGTCAGCTAATTCGTTTGGAGTTATATCGTTTGTCATCACCGTTTCTTCGGCAGGAGCATCGATGAGCGCGGTTGGCGGTTCGTCATAATTAATGACGGTATCAGTCGGAATATCTACTGAGATCGATGACTCCGAATTATCGGTGGTGGATTCAGTTGGTGATTGAGTAGCTACCAAACTTTCAGACTCTTTAGAAATAGAATTATCTGCTAAATCGGTTTGGACATTTTCATCTTCATACTCATCGATTCGCATAATTTCGTGTAACGCAATATCAGATTTCATGGTATTAGCCCCAGTAAATAAAATTTAGGTTAATTTCGATCGTCTAGTTAGATAGTTTCGAGGATCGTATCGATCCACTATGATGCGATTATTAAATTAGTTTTTGGTTTCGACTACAGAATGACCTTCTACATTGACATCTAACTCTTCGCGGCGAAGTTGTTCTTGGGCGGTAACAGTTTCTTTATCTACGACTTTGCTAACGCGGACTTCTTCTCGAACGAATGCTTCTTTATGGAACTCTGGAACTTCTTCGTAGACTTCCATCCGGGCAACTTCGCCTGATTGGAAGTTGGTATCGCTAGGAGTAACTACGGAGCCAGAATTACCAGGGATGCGCTCGACGACAATACGTTCTTTTTCGACGGGTACCGATGCTGTGGCTGTTTCAGTTTCGATATGTTTACTAACGATCGCTTCGCCAGTTTTTTGACGATTGGTAGTCGTAACTAGTCGTTCTTCGTACAGTTTGAGACTGGAATGATTTTGTTCGTTTAAGTTGTATAAGTTGGGTTCTTTGTCGTAATTATATGTATCGCGATCGGCTACCATACTTGTAGTAGTTGGCGGCATATTTCGCATGTCCTCGGCACCCGTCATCGGCGGGCGATTTTGTTGCATAGATGTTGCCGGACGGTACACATTTCGGATTTGCTCTTCGCGATCGTAATCAATTTTAAGATCGTCGGTAAATTCGGGTAATGCTTCGGCTTGCGCTTTAGTCAAATTTTGGGCATAAATTCGCGTACTATCGGCACTTACATGTGCCAAACCGATCGGTAATAACACTTTTTTGCCAACAATCCATACGCCAGTATTAATTACTAAGTAACGAAAACGTCCGCCGTCGTCTACTAAAACATCATCGACCGACCCAATTTTCTCTTCGCCAGCATACACATCTAAGCCTTTAATCTCGCGACCGTTAAAGTGTTGTTTGTAATCTGGATTGAAGTCTGCAATCTTGTGAAGAGCCATTTTATTTAATCCCCTGATTAAAGTATTAAAAACTTATGTATCTAAAAGTCTAGATGCTGGACTATTTTTAGCGATCTCTCATTTTGTAGATCTGGAGGTTCCATTGGAGAGAGATTGGACGGGGAGACGGGGGGACTGAATCCAGGCGTGGTAATCTCAAATGGTACATCCAGCCACCAACCGTCGATGCCGCGTGCGATCCAATATTCAGCAATGCCCTCTGTAAGGAAAAGTGTGGATTGTGAATTGTGAACAATGAGTATTTATCTTCTCCGTCCCCCGTCGCCCCGTCTCCCAGTTACACAACATACTGTGTCAGGAGCAATTAGACTTTTAAAACACCCTCTTAGGCTTTAAGCTCTAGATGTTAGGGAATTAATTTAATTTCCCTACACCTATTTTACCGGAGTTAAATAACCGACCTTAATTATTATCCAAATACTCCAGATACAGACCCCCAGATAAAAACAATACCCCCGAACTCTAATTCGATCGGATAGTTTTGCGCTGTTCTGAATCAGCCACAATGCGATCGCAAATAATGGCATCGAGACAAGCGCGATCCCGAGAAAGCTCATCACTCCAGTATCGTAATATCCACCTGCTTCGATGAGAATTAGTTTGACAAAAGCAGCAAGATAAGCACAGAGATGAATGCAGATCTGTACGATTGAAATCGTTCTAAATAATCGATCGGATGCCATAATGTCCAAAATAATAGCAGAGAGGATCGTGGGAACGAGCAAAAGATCGCTCATCCTGCTAAGATCGATCGTTAAATACTTAGACAATCAATCGTGCAAATCCGTTTGATGTGGGAAGATCCAGCAACAGGAGAACGCAAAGAACCCCTGTTAACAGTACCTATCGCTCTAGGGCGAGAATTTGCGCGACTACCAGAAACATTGGGTACCGAGCGAGTGAGTCGGATTGTCTTAAATAGCCTAGAAGTATCGCGCTATCATGCCTCGATCGAAGTCCTGCAAGACAAATTAATAATAGTCGATCGCGGTAGTAGTAACGGCATTATCGTCAATGGGAGCAAACAACCGCAGCACGAGATCGCACCGGGTGATGTCATTCAACTCGGAAACTACCAAATTTCGATCTCCATTCCCACTAATTCTCAACCCCTAACTACCCCAGCAAGCCAGTCGCAAATCGGCTTCAATGCTGTCACCAATCGACCAGATCCGCGCATTACACCACCGCCAGTGGTGCGGGTGAATAGCTGTTTACCGCCGATCTTCCAACAGTCTCAGATCGATCCTCAAACCATCCACGCCACCGGATTGCCCGTCGAAGAAGTCGAATATGCCACCATTGGCGGCGGTTTGGGCAGTTTTATCTGGGTAGATTTACTCAGAGTTGGGGGCGTGAGTCTCGATCGGATCCGCGTATTGGGGATGGAGCAACAACCCTACGGACGCTACCAGCAACTCTGTCTCAATACCCAGATCGTCCCGCAAGAACGGCTCAGATCGCCTGCGGATGCCTGCCCCGATAATCTTTGGGGTTTTCCGAATTATGCCACCTTAGAGGCGGTTAAAGACATCGCTAAGGGGAAATTACGATCGGGATTGAGTCATCTCTGGCAAGTCTTCGCCGAACCGACGCTAGCAAGTACATATACGCCCAAATCTGGCGATGTCATCGCGGCGATCGATCGCGAAGCCGCCCGGATTAGTTGGCGCAAAATGACTCGCACGGCGCATGTCGAGGCAATTCGCAAGACTACCGACGGTCGATATGCGATCGTTTATACCTGTCAACAACCCACCGATTATGCTTGCACGATCGCGCGTTACGTGCATATCGCCACTGGTTATCCCGCACTCCAATTTTTACCAGATCTCCAAGCATATCGCGATCGCACTCAAGACTTTAAAACCGTCGTTAATGCGTACGAACCCCACGAACATATTTACGAGTCTTTAGCTAACTATGGCGGAACGGTATTATTACGCGGTACCGGAATTGTCGCCGCCCGAATTTTACAGAAACTTTACACCCTCAGACGCAATAACGATCGAGTCGAAATTCGCGTCATTCAATTACTCCGCTCCGCTAAGATTGAAGGGAATAAATACGGTTTAGCCGATCGAAAAGTCGAACACAATTATGAATTTCAGCCCTTCAACTGGCCGAAATCTGCATGGGGAGGACAGTATAAAACAATCCTCGAAAATTCCACCCCAGAACAGCGTCAAAATCTCCTCGCCGACTGGGGTGGCGTAACGACCATAAATCGCCCCGACTGGCGCAAAATTATAACTGGCGGGATTAATAAAGGTTGGTATCAGATTTTTTACGGCGAAGTTCAGCAAGTCGTCCCTCACTCCACACATGGCGGTACGATTACCACCGTTAAAGAATCAGGTATCAAGGGCGATATTCAATTAGAATCTGACTTTATTATCGACGCTACCGCTGTAGATGCACCAATTATGGCGAGTCCCTTATTGCAAGATTTAGTCCAGCAATATAATTTACCGCTCAATCAATTAGGCAGATTGACAGTCAATCCTGAATTTGAATTAACAGAAATGGCAAATCAAACAGGTAAAATTTATGCATCTGGCTCGATTACCCTGGGTAATTATTATGCACCCGTGGATAGCTTTTTAGGGTTGCAATATGCGGCTTTTAATATTACCCAAGATTTATTAGATCGCAAAGCGATCGAACTCAAACCATTAGTATTATCCCGATCGTTAGTGCAATGGTGGAAATGGATGAACAATCGATCGCCAAATTAGATCTCAGAGGATGTTTGAAAAGGTTTTTTAGCGATGATATTACGATACTCTGTGGAAGTTTTAGCTAAAATTAGCCCAAATAAAGCACCATTTAGATCTTCATACAGCTTTTGCCTGCGCTCTACTAGCCATAAAAGTCACTTGGGGGAGGTACCCGCAGATCTGTAACAAATACTACTTTTTATTCACTACTTGTCTATCTTACGAGAGATAAAATTATTATCCTTGCCTGAGTACATTAAGAACAGGTTGATGGCAAGATCGTTACATTAGCGCGATCGCCTCAGCATTCTCTTCACTAAGAATGTACGAATTATGGTTTTATTGCGTCCAGATCTGCCTTCTATCGATGAAGTCAAGGATTTTGTGTCTCCAGCACCGCCAGATTACGATCGAGCAGAACAGCTATTTATTCAGATTTTAACTACAGAAAATCTCGATAGACAGGTAATTGCTAAACAGGGCAAGGAAGATGTCAAATTGGCAGTGAAAGAGTTTGAAACTGCATTGGAAATTGCTTTAGCAATTGCTTATACCAATCGGGCAACACCAGAGAGCGAAAATCGGTTTTTGCAGCGGATTCTCTACCGGATCAACCGACTTAATTTTATCTGGTACAAAGATTTAAATGAATATACTAACGAGCGTTCGCTCTATGTGCGATGGGTACGCGATCGCATCGAGGAGCCTTGGCAAGCCTGGGAATCAGCCCAGATCGACCTCAATCTAAATAATTTGTCAGCAGATGACATTAAAGCGGCTTTAATCGCGCGAGGAGATGACGATTTAGCACCGCCAATATCGGCAAATAAGCGGTATTTACGACACGAAATGACCCTAGAGAGCTATCGTCACCTAATTGCGATCGCTTCTTTAGATGGGTTAGTAGAATCGAGTCGGCTGTGTCATTTGTTAGGTGGTGCTAGCAATGAAATCCAGGCGACATTGATCCGCGTCTTGCTCGAAGAATATGGCAATGGTCGCCTCAGTCGCAAGCATTCTACTTTCTTTGCAGAAATGATGGCAGAACTTAACCTTGATTCGACACCAGAAGCTTATTTAGATTTGGTGCCCTGGGAAGTTTTAGCCTCAATCAATCACAATTTTCTGCTTACCCAATGTAAGCGCAACTTCTTACGTTACATCGGTGGCTTTACCTACTTTGAAATTGTTGGCCCTTCAGTCTATCAAGACTACATTGCTGCCGCTGCTCGCTTGGAACTTTCCGAAACCGCCAAAGGATATTGGGAATTGCACGTCAAAGAAGACGAACGACACGGACAATGGATGCTCCACAACGTCTCATTACCGCTAGTCGATATGTATCCCCAGCACGCGTGGGAACTCGTTCTCGGATACGACCAAGACAAGTATATGAGCGGTCGCGCTGGCGATGCGGTCGTCAAAATTATTCAAAATTCAACCTTTAATTAAAACCCAAATGAATTTGCTCCAAACACTAGCAGATCGAGACAATACCTCGGTTCAATCTTATTCGCCCAATGAAGTATTTTTCTGTCCCAAAGAATCTCAATTTTATTCTCAATGTTTAGAACGGATGGTACTCAATCGTTGTACCAGTTCGGATCTGGTAATTGAGTTTGGTTCTGGTGATGGTAGCCCAGTAATTCATAGCTTGCTTAGAACTCCTTTCAAAGGCAAAATTCACGGGTATGAATTGAATTCTACCTCAGCTAAACTGGCGCAATCACGAATCGAGCGGTATCGATTAAGTGACAAATATGTCGTTCGCCATCAATGTTTTTTTGAAGGTTGGCAACAGTCTGGAGCTAATTATCTGATTGCCAACCCGCCTTATTTACCTGCGCCCGATAATGATATTTACATGCCATCTTTGCATGGCGGAGCTGATGGAGCGGCAATTACCAAACGTCTATTTACAGTCGGTTGCGATTGGGTATCATCGCTAATTTCTGCCTATTCAAACCCCGTCGAAACGATTGAGTATGCGATCGATTGTGGGTATCAAGTAATTGATTTTACAATCGCGCCATTAGAATTTGGCTACTATAGCTCCGAATCAAAGGTGAGAGAGACAATTAGCGCACTCAAAAGCGATCGTAAAGCTTTCTATTCGCCGAATATTTATCTACTGGCTGGCGTACTATTTGAAAAGCAAGGTCGAGGCTCCCACGATCTATCAGCAGAACTACGCCAAGTGATGACTGCTTTTTAGCTAGTATTGCTAACTTGGGGATACTTACAATCGTCACCCCCAGGTGAGCATCGTAAATTAGCGATCGCTCTAAAATAATTCGGCTGCTTCCCGATGACTGCAACTCATCGAGCGATCGCAGTAAGTAAATATCGCTAAGAATTACCCAAATTTTCTAATAATAATTCCACCCGCTGACTGTGTTCGGCTAGAAAATTTTCACATTGCTGCAAAGATGCGACCGCGATCTCAAATTGACTGAATACTTCAGCTAATTCCAGATCGCCACCTTCAATCTGCGCTAATATTTCCTCAACCCGATCGACTGTTTCTTCATACTTCCAATTATTTTTCTTCGCCACGATCGACCTCTATTACGTTTACTTTTACTCGTCCTCGACCGAGTTGAATCGCCAACTCTTCACCCACAACCAATCGATCGCCATCGCGGACGAGCGTGCCATTAGTTTTCCTCACTAAGGCATAGCCGCGCTGCAAAACCAAGCGCGGATCGAGGGTTTGGCACCGCTCTCGCAGGTGTGAGTGCTGTTGGGATACAGTTTGCAATTTGGCGGCGATCGCCCGCTGGAGACGTTGCTGGAGGCCGTGGAGCCGATCGATTCTACAATCGCATTCACCCCAGAGTTACGCACACAGAAACGTTCGCCTGCCATGCCGTTGATGTAGATTTCGCCGCTGGTGGCTCCGTA
>NZ_JANPLS010000348.1:0-2278 GCF_031422475.1 Chamaesiphon sp. VAR_48_metabat_403 | reverse complement strand
GATCGCGGCTGCATATTTGCCGCTAGTATTTAAGATGTCTGATTTCTCTAGCTGTAACAACTGGTCTTTCGGTTCCAGTTTAATTGCAATATCAATTGTTTTAATTGCATCATCATACTTACCTAAACGGGAAAAAATCCTACTTTGATATTTCCAGAAATAGTAATAACTGGTACGATTTTTATCGTCTGGAACTAAGGCGATCGCGCGATCGATCGAATTTTTTGCCAGAGCGAATTTTCTTAAAATCATTAGGGATAATGTCTTACCATAATTACCCTCTAATACTTCTCCTTTAACAATTGCTTTATCAAATGCGACTATTGCTTTGTCGAATTGTAGAGTTCGAGTGAGTTGATTGCCATAAGCTAACCAGCGTTTTCCATCAGCTTCTGCTTCGGGTTGCGAAATATTATTCATCGCCGCAACGACAGCTTTTCGATCGCGATCGTTTAATACGGTCGGATTATTTTGAGCGATTTTTAATAATCTAGGTTTGACTTGTAATTTGTCTAATAAACCTGTAAAAGATTGAATAGATATGCCCAAACTGCCACCTAATATGGCTTTATCTGTTGTTTCGGCTCGTCCATGAATGCCAATTACTCGCCCATCTGTATCGAAGACTGGGCCGCCACTCATCCCCCCATAGCTAATGTTGCCATAATACAGATCGTAGCCGTTAGAAAAAGATAAGTTATTTTGAGTAGTTAATTTTCCTGATTCTCGATCGAGAATAAATCCTGGATTGAGTTGCCATTGCCAGAGAGGGCTATTAATATTCTGCCGATCTGGAAATCCCCCCACAAAGACAAGTTCGTCATTATTCGGGTTGTGCTGGTTAAGTTGAGCTAAAGGATAGTTACTTTTGGTACTAAATTTAATTACTGCCAGATCCGTATTTTCGGCAACAACAGTACCAGTTAAACTATGCCGATCTTGGTCGTAGGTAACAATCTGTTGATTGGTAAATTTACGATTGGTTTTAGGATCTTGCACGACATGTTTGGCAGTTAAAACATAATAACTATCGCCCTCTTTAGCAATAATTACCCCCGAACCATTACCGCCACTATTTTCAATTCTTACTGTCTGTTTCCGAGCGGCATCATTTAGCTTTGCCATGTATCCTGTTAAGGTGGCTTGACGTTGAATTTTACCGACTTCTAATCCATTAAATTTGTAACCATACAGAATATCTGGCTTAACCTGCACGAGGAAGTTATAGACAGGTACGCCCCAGTTTGCAGTTCGATATTTAGCAGCGAGTTTAGCTAACGGTTTACTCCCATCGTTATAGGTATAATTAGGTAAAATCGGTGCCGCACCGATCGTATTTATCCCTAAAAATACTCCACCCGCATCGAAAATTGGCCCGCCACTCATCCCTTGACGCACGCCTTTTTCACCTTTGGCAATCTCGTAACCGATTTGGGTACCGTTATCGAAGGGAATATCTGAAAGTTGAGTAATCGCACCAGGGGAGATTCTCAGATCTTTGGAGTCAAATGGAAACCCGACACTGTAGATATTGCGATCGTTTACTTTGAGGATACCAGGGTTAGAGAGATTTGCTAATTGGTATTGCTTGGAACTGGTAAATTCTAGTAAAGCTAAATCGTACTTGCGATCGAATCCACCATCGATCTGTTTGGCGGTATACTTTTGTCCATCGGGTGCTTGAATCTCAAATTGGGCTGCGCGCCTCGTGACGTGGGCATTAGTGAGGACGAGGTAGGTATTACCCTTTTTAGCAATTAGGACACCTGAGCCGCCATTATTGGCGGAGGTGATGCGGACGGTGATGTCTTTGGCGATGCGATTTACTTTGGTGCTGGCTTGCTTTTCGGCTTCGTCGAGTTGCTGGAGTTCTGGATCGATCTTTTGGGCGATTTGGGTAGCAGGGTTTCTATTTGATGTACGATCTGATAATGTTGCTGCTTGCAGGGGCGATATTCCTGGCAATAAAAATAGGCTTGATAGAATAATTGGGGTAATATTTTTCATGTTTTGGCAATTTTTTAGTGGTTCAGTAGTCCTTTACCCCACCCCAGCCCTCCCCTTATAAAGCGGCTCGCAGCCGGGAGGGAACCTCCCGGATTATGCGAGACAAGACAGGGGAGGGAGCCGGATAAGCGGCAGGGCTGATTCATCCCCTTTGGGAATGAATTTGTCAATATCTAAAGCAATCGGTTTTTAGATGAATGTGGTTGTTTCTTAGTATGAAATTACCATTTATTCGATCGAAATTAATTGCTTTTAATCTTGACAACCTAAG
>NZ_JANPLS010000347.1:0-8895 GCF_031422475.1 Chamaesiphon sp. VAR_48_metabat_403 | reverse complement strand
AAAATTCACATTTTTTCAGACCATTATCTGCGACTGCAACCGTAAAAGGTATACCAGACTCTTTCGGTTGCCATCCGATCCCTAATGCCTGTTGAATCCACAATGCCACATCAGCAGGCTTGACAGGAATGATTGCGTGTTTGCGTTCGATTCTCCAAGCTCTAATTTCTCCCGATCCATCTTGAGGTTGCACCGGGATATAGTTACTATTTTGTGGACTCCAGCTCTCTGGATGAAGTCGATGTGTATAAATTACCAAAATCGATCTTGGTTCTTGGGCGTGCTCGACTGCAACGGTAAGACACTCATCGGGGTAATGTACTTTCCCATTACGGGATTTGCGAATGTTCCAAATGAATGTTTCCGATCCAACAACGATTTTTCGCGAGCCTTTTTTTGGAATAGACATTGATTGAAAATTTAAATGTGGCGATCCCATCATGCACGATCCAACACTCATTTGCCAACAGTTGGCTGTCTATGTTTACTATTTTAACGCACCTCGATCGGGTTCTGGATTATGATGAATAAGGAGGATACCAAGAGCCTTTCCCCACATCAACATCTCATGACAGCCAATCTCCTGCACCGCATTACCCATAATCCCGATATTTGTCATGGTAAGCCATGTATTCGCGGACTCCGATATCCGATCGAATTTATCCTCGAACTCTTGAGTTCGGGCATGACTCACGCAGAAATTTTGGCGGATTATGAAGATTTAGAAGCTGAAGATATCTATGCTGTTTTACTTTTTGCCGCTCGTCTGAGTCAAGTCAAAAGTGTCTATAAACTTGCCGCATAAAGTTTTCGGAAATTTCAAGTAAAATAATAGAGTGTCCTACTGAGTCATCAACAGTTCATGACCATTCAAGAATTACAAACTCAATTGTTGTCCCTAACCTCTGACGAAAAAGCCAACCTCATCCACTTTCTTGCTAGTAGCCTGGAAACACCTTGGCAAGGCATCCATAAAACTCCTGGCGTGATGGGTGGTGAAGCTTGCATTCGAGATACCCGAATTCCGGTTTGGTTATTGGTTAGTTATAGCCGACTGGGACTTAGCGAAGCCAAACTCCTCGATAATTATCCTACCCTGATGGCAACCGATTTGGTTAATGCATGGACTTATGCAAGTGCCAATCCTGACGAAATCAATCGGGCGATCGATCGACAGGATGAGGAATAATAGTAGATGGCAAGTTTCTATGCAGATGAACAGTTTCCAAAAGCTACTACCATTGCGTTGCGATCGCTAGGACATGATGTATTGACTGTACAAGAGGCTGGAAATGCTAACCAAAAAATTCCTGATGAAGATGTGTTAGCTTTTGCCACTGACAAAGATCGAGCTGTGCTAACTCTCAATCGCTACGACTTTATTCGCCTGCACAAACAATCGTCTGCTCATGCAGGCATTATAGTCTGTAGCGAAAATACTAATTTTGAACGGTTAGCTGAGAAAATCCACGAGGCTGTTTCTCCATTCGCTAACTTAAATGAGCGACTGATTCGGGTTTACCGCGATGCGTAAACATTCTTATTTAATTACAATCCCACACCCATTTACCGACAGTTGGCTTTTTACCATTCCAAGCATAATGCCACCATTCGGTATCGATGTGATGAAAGCCAACAGATGCCATTGTTTTTTTCAATAGCGATCGATTCTTTAAAATTTGGGGCGATAATTCTCGATAAGTATGATGCGCTTTGAGACTAAATTCGTCGAATGGGGTGCCCATTTCTAATGGTTTGCCACCTCTATCTAAAATGGTCAAATCTACCGCCGTACCGCGATTATGATCCGATCCTCTAGCTGGATTGGCGACGTAACGTTCGTCGGGTTTGATGTTCCACATCTTTTGTTGGATGGGTTGTGGACGATAGCAGTCGAATAGTCTCAATCCGCCGTATCCTTGTTGTTGTAATTGTTGGCTGGCTTGTCTGACTGCTTTGGCTACTTCGGGACGGAGGAAGCACCGAGCACACGGATACAGTTTAGTTTTGACAAAGTTGTTGGTAGTGGCGTAGGTAAAGTCAAGATCCATCTGTGCATCTTTGGAAATTTCTGTCCATTGAGACGGTGCAGGATTTGTGGCTAGCGATATTTTATTAGTACCGATTATTAATAACCAACAGACAACTAATGTCACGATCGCATATTGCCACTTGCTCATGTTTTTGCCTAAATTATTAAATCCAAAACTGAGTTTCCACCAGTGGAAACTCAATTGTCAACCAAACTTAATAACAGCTAACAAACTCGCGCAATACATATCCGAGAATTTTATAATTGCCCTGATTTTTAATGGCAACTAAAACCCACGGCTTACCTTCGTCATCTCTGGCAATTGATTGAGCGTATACCGTTCTACCATTTCTAATCCGATTGACAATTTTACCGTTTGGTTGCAGTCTGGCATTGAGTGGTGTTCCTGTCGGATCGGTAACTCGACAGGTTTTACCCGATGGAATGCCACCATCTTGTGCCTGTGCGGGTAATACTCCAGGACAAATACCGATCGCAGTAGCTAAGATTGAGATTGTTAAGGTTGTTAATTTCGACATGTTCGCAAAGGTTGAGGAAGTTGTCAGCGACATTATCGCCTAGTTACACATATGTTGACAACAATAATAATAGAGTCAATTCCGGATAATTTGGCTAAATTACCGATCGAACGATTTAAGTACTGGGTGATTCTACTTTCTGTCCTAATTTTGGTTCGGTACCCGCCATAATTCTTTGGATGTTGGTGCTGTGTCGCCAGACTACATAAATACCACCGACGATCGCAAATACGATCGAAGGTAATGGTCGATCGAATAATAGCATCCAAATCGTGACCGAAATTGCCCCGGAGATCGAACTAATCGAAACGATCCGACTAATGGAAATCGTAATGCCAAATACCACCATTGTTGCCAAGCCAACTTGCCATGACATCGCCAGTAGAACGCCAACACCCGTAGCGACAGATTTACCACCACCGAAATTCAACCAAATCGATTTACTATGCCCTAAAATTGACCCTGTCGCGGCGAGTGGCACTAAATAAGCTTGCCATTCACTGGGGATAGTAGGAAATAAATTGAGGGTAAAAATTAGATTCGCGATCGTGACTGCTAAAGCACCTTTAATTGCATCGATTAATAATACAATCGATCCAGGCACTTTACCCAATGTTCGCAATACATTCGTCGCACCAGTCGAACCCGAACCATGTTCGCGAATATCGATTCCTTGCAACAATTTCCCCGCTAAATATCCAGTCGGCAACGAGCCGAGTAAATAAGCAATAGTGAAAATACCGACAGCGATGATGATGTTTGTTAACATTCTGGAAAGGGGACTGAGGATAAGAAATATGGGAAACCTAAGAGGATGTCTGAAAAGTCTAACTGCTTCGTTTCGAGTGGGTAAATCCCCCTAAATCCCCCTTAAAAAGGGGGACTTTCAATCCGGTTCCCCCCTTAAAAAGGGGGGCTAGGGGGGATTTCCAGGGTTTATGCTTAACAAAATTGAGTTTTCAGACATCCTCTAAAACCTAAAACCTAAAGCCTAAAGCCTTATCGATATTCCCGAAAATCATCTATTTGCTGATTCGGATCGGGGGCAAACGCTAGCCAGAGCGGATACTGGAGGATCGAAAGGGCAATTTGACCTTCGGAATTATCAATGATAATTAGGGGCATTTCCTTATTAGCCACGATGCGATCGACTTTTTGGATTAAAGCATCGGGATCTTCAAATAAAATAATCCCACCATTGCCACCAAAATCGGTCTTAGAGAGTCCCAAACAGTCTTGAAAGCCTCTGCGCCAGTCGCCGAGGCGTTCGGGTAGGTTAGCGAGGACGAGAGTGCGGAGATAGTCTCCGTATAGCTCTCGCAGTGCCGATACTGCGGTGGCGGCAATGAGGATATTTTGCAAGCGGCTCCCCATCGTGCGGATGGCTCCCCGTCCGTCTTTGGTGAAAAACCAGTCGGAAACTTTATCGGCATGAACCGCTTCGAGGGTGCGGCGCAGTTGCCAAGTGGGGGCATAATAGTCGGGTGCGTTACGATAACGATCGATCGACGCGCGAACTTTGGCAGCGGTGGATCTAAATGCAGGTTCGGCGAATTGAGGGGTTTGGTTTTTCGCTGGCGCGTTGGTGGCTGTTTGCTTGGGTAAGGGTGTCTGGATGCGGATTTGAGCGGGTGGCGGTTCGGGAAATTCGATTTCTTCGGCGATGACGACTAAATCTTGTAAGCTACCGACGAGATAATCTTTAAATCCTTGCAGGCGAATGGCAATATCTTGAGAGCCGCCTGCAAAGCTTTTATTAATTTCTTCCTGAACGCGTTCGCGTCGGCGTTCGAGTTGTTCGACGGAGATTTGCAGTTTTTGGCGACGTTGTTCGAGATCGGCGATTGAAGTTTGGATGATTTGTCCGAAACTTGTTTGCGTGTCGGATATCTGCTGTTGGAGCTGTGCTTGGGTGGCTTGGAGGTTGGCGATTTCGGCTTTGATTTCGGCTTCAGCGCGGATTAATGGTGCGACTTGGGCATTATCGACATCGACTGGTGGTGCGTTCTTGGTTTCTGGCTCGATGTTTCGCTCTGGTTCTAATTCTTGACTAATTTCATCTAAGAGGATACTCCAGTTATCGTCTAATGCGATCGGATCTGGATCTGGCTCTGGCTCTACAGGTGGTGTGGTGGTGGCTTCAGGCGGAGCAATATCTCTGCTTTCCCAGACATCGCCGAGTGGCTCCGGTACTGACGAGATCTCTTCCACCACGCTAACATCGATAATTTCTGGTTGTGGGGGCGATTTAAGATCTGGTTTTTGGTTTGCAGTTCCGTCGGAGTTCATAGATTTTGGCTCGGCGAGCACAGATTGAGATTGGCTATGATATCGGCGGTGCAACCTCTTAGATCGAGGATAACACTTTCGATCGCTCTGTTTGTCATTATATCTCACCTCACCACTCTGCCCGCGATCGCCACCTCTGACACATGTAGACTTACTTGCGAACAGGGGATAGGGGATAGAAAATAGAGGTTATGTTTTAGCGATCGATTTAACTGAATAAGTCAATGACTCGCTCGCCTTGGCATTACGTATCCCCAATGCGTTCCAATTGGGTGGATGACTGAATGTAATATTGACAGAGCCATTTGCCGATGTAGCCGTCCATTGTTCTCCAGGACAAACTTTTGACTGAAAATTAAAGTCTTTGGCAACAAGATCGACTTTTTTCCCTGCGGCTAGTTTAGCTTTTACTTGTCTGACACTAGTTGTCAGCTCCCACAATAAATCTTGTTTTAATACCTTGGAATATTGATTGGTTAACAGGACAGGATCGATCGTATACTCAATAGTACTGATGTTAGATTTTACGCCACTGTTACCATCTGTCCGACAGATATTTTGTTTGCTCCAGTAGTCTACTCCTTTAGAGATTTCTTGATGTCGATCGACTGCAATTAATCGGAACCGGGGCTGCAATATAGTCGATAGTCCTGGTATAAACCGTAATGGATTATCATAGAGAACAAATAATCGATCGAGCAAAGCTGGATTGATTAAAAACTTATTAGTACCGATCGACTCATTCTCGATCGCGCCCATCATATATCTGTGGCGTTCCTTGCCAAATAAATTATCGCCCCATCCTTTAGGCAATCGATCGTTTAATTTCGGCTGTGGTGAATCTATTCGCCGCACCAATTTTGAGATATTATTTCCACCAACAACACTAGTCAATTGTCCCACCAGCGATTGTTGGGGGTGAGTAGATTGCTGGAGTTTTTTAATGGTAATTAAATCTTTAGTGAAATCGGCATTTGGTTGTTGCTGCTTATCGAGTAGATTAGCAATGGCGAGGTTTTTGAGATTATTAATACTTAAAAAATTTGGCAATTGTGAGAATAGCGGGCTATCATCTGCTTTTGGATCGCGCTGAGATAGCCATGTGTCATTACCCCATTCTGGTGTTTGATTATTAGCTAGATGAGTTGAAATCGCATCTAGATCGGCTTGATGATTTTTGATATAAGTTGCTATTTTGCCAGGAATTGGGTCGATCGAGTCCTCAGTTTTAGCTAATTGTTCATTAACAAAAGTATATAATTCTGTTTGAATTTTCCCCCATTCATCGATCGCGGCTGTTGTTGGGATAGTTTTTACCTTACTACCATCACCAAATACATTCACAGATATCCCTAATTTAGTCATCAAGGCTTGTAATTCGATTGCCGACTGATTGGGTGCGGTGGGAGGATACTGGCTGATATGAGTGGCAATCGCTTGTTGTAATGGTTTTTCTCGCTCGGCTGCATACGTATTCCCGCCAATTAGATAAATACTCATCGTCACTGCGATCGAGCCAATTACCCACCCCCAAACTTTAGTCAGCTCTCGGCGCGGACGCGATAATTCTTTTTCTAAGGCGCGGACTAATATATGTTCCGCTCCTGCTAATTCACGGATGCGATCGAGTAGTCGATCTGTCTGATAAAATCGTGTTAATATTATCGCACTTTTGTCATCGGCTGTTTTAATATATAAGTATCTAATTCCAAATAAATGACGGTGTCGTAAAAATGTAATTTCTTGCCAACCAATCGACCGCCGACGGTACCAAATATCGACGGCAGAGATATTTTCTGCTGTCATCATGAGATCGGTCTTTTTGACTGCGAACCAGACTACTAATAGTTCTAATAGTAACAAAAATAAGAAAAAGCTCGTCGAGATTAGTATCGCTATGCTGGTAGATTCAAGAATAATAAAAGTAAGTAATATACCAACAAAAGTACCTAGAACCGTAGCCGATATTGCGTAGGAAAGATATGGTAGAAATAATAGCTTGTATCGATATTCGATCGGATCTGTGACAGATTGTTCTGGAGAAATTAATTTTTTGCGCCGCATCCGCTCACAACTCACTAGATTACATAGCTAAGTGTGCCCAAAATATCGAGTGAATTTGTCAATCTCACATCTTTACATCAGCGACAAAATCCCTAGTAAAGTAGGGGAAAAGGGGAAAGGGGAAATTTCGGGAACAACTTCAAAGCCCGATCTCCATCCACCTGCGGTATACTTAACGGTGATTGGGATTTTGTCAATGCTCCAGATCGCTACGAATACGCCAACGATCGTCGGAATTAGATGCCTATTTCAGCCGTCTTCACTTCATCCTCTCTAATTTATCTTGGGAATCGATCTCCGCAGTTACGTTTTTATCGATCGCTTGCAACGACAACATGCAGCATACTTGGGTACCGAAGCTCAAGGTTTTTTGCCATTGCCAGCAGATTCCTCCTTGTGGATTGAGGTGTCACCAGGAGTCGAAATCAACCAAATGATGGATATTGCCCTCAAATCTGCCCAGGTGCGTCCGGGAGTGCAGATTATCGAGCGGTTATATGGATTGATGGAAATTCACGCCAGCAGTCAGGGTGACGTTCATGCCGCCGGACGCGCGATTCTGGCTTATTTAGGCGTACGTCAGGCAGACTGTCTCAAGCCGCGCGTCATTTCGAGTCGAATTATTCGGAATATTACCGCTCATCACACTCAGATGATCAATCGCAGTCGGCGGGGGAATATGATTCTCGCTGGGCAGACTTTATATGTACTGGAAGTAGAGCCAGCGGCGTATGCCGCAATCGCCGCGAATGAAGCCGAAAAATCAGCATCGATTAATATCCTCCAAATTTCGGCTGTGGGCGTATTCGGGCGGTTGTACTTAGGCGGTGAAGAACGGGATATTAAAGCGGCGGAAGCGGGCATTCTAGCCACATTAGAAAGCTTACCCGGTCGTCCTTTTCCAGAACGCGCAAAACAGGAGTAGGTAATGAGCGCGAGTGCGGAATCAGTGTTGCGGCGCGGTGCGGTGGCATGGTTGGAGTGGAGAAAGCACCATCCCGTGCCGGATTTGAGCGATATGTACTCGATCGGCATTAATTTACGCGGGGCGGATTTGCATGGTGTCAATCTTCGTCGCGCCAATTTAAGCGATGCCAAATTAGTGGCGGCGAAATTAGTTGGGGCAAACCTTTGTAGTGCGATTCTCGATCGAGCCGATTTGGTAGATGCTAATTTAAGATCGATCGAAGCTATCGATCTTCAGGCAAAAGCCACGGATTTGCGGCGCGCGCAGCTTGGTGATGCCAATTTAATGGGTAGTAATTTCACCGATGCCGATCTGCGGGATGCCGATTTGTCTGGTGTGAATGCGATCGCGATCGATCTTACCGCCGCCCAGTTGCGAGGAGCAGATCTCGATCGGATTAATTTACATCGCGCCACACTCAGTCATGCCGATTTAGCGTACACCAATTTAGCTGATGCCAATCTGACTCAGGCGATTTTAACATCAGCCGAATTGGGTTTGGCGCATTTATATCGGGCGAATTTTACACAAGCGCGGCTCCATCGCGCGCATTTAGTCACTGTCTATGCGGTGCTAGCTAATTTCGAGCGGGCGAATTTGACTGGCGCGGATTTATCGTGGGCAAATTTGACGAAAACTAGTTTCGCTGGCGCAATCTTACACGGTACCAATCTACGCGGAGCCAATTTAGCTGGGGCAAATTTAGCTGGTGCAGATTTGACTGGGGCAAACCTTTCCGGCGCAGATCTCAGTTATGCCAATCTCCATCAAGCAATTTTCCACGCCACAAATCTAGCCGATACCGTGTTTACAGGCGCAATTCGTTAATTAGGCTTTAGGTTTTAGGCTTTAGGCTTTAGGCTTTAGGCTTTAGGCTTTAGGCTTTAGGTTTTAGGTTTTGGAACTGCGTCCCTTCGTTTTTCCTCCCACCCCTCCCACACCTCCCACACTCCCCCACTCTCCCAGTCTCCCAGTCCCCCCCTCCCCCCGTCTCCCCTCTCAAA
>NZ_JANPLS010000346.1:0-1603 GCF_031422475.1 Chamaesiphon sp. VAR_48_metabat_403 | reverse complement strand
CGCAGCATAGGCAGTCGAATTTCTGGCTCTTTTACCAGCAGTAAAATTTAATTCGACTAATGATAAACGTTCGATCGGATCGATAATTAATGATTTAGCTATATTTAAGTGTCCGACTACATCAAACAACTGTCGATCTATACTAAGATCTGCACAGCTTTGTTGAATTAACCTGCCAATTTTGAGATGAGTTAGTTGTTGGCGATCGTCAGGAATTAGTGAATAAGCTGCTTGCTGGACGCGATCGTGCAAAAACCGATAAACTGGATTAGCCGATTCATTAGACTCTAGGCGATCGCCAGATTTGGTGAAGAACTTATAGATTTCGGTGGTGGGAATTAGGAAATTTTCTGTCAATCCTTGCCATAAGATGGCGGCGGTATCTTCCACAGATTGTTCTAAGACGATCGCGAGAGTATGAAGATCGAATCTTGCCCCAATACAGGCAGCTAAAGCCATTGCCGATTGAGTTTCGATCGGTAATTTTTGTAATTGCAATGCCATGAATTCTACCACATCGTCGGTAACCGCTAAGGCTCTAACTTTAGCCAGATCGCATTGCCAGCCGCCAACTTGAAGATCGCGATCGAGCCGTTTAAAACTAATTAGTCCATCTTCATATAATGCTTTTAGAAATTGGGTGGCAAAAAATGGATTACCTTTGGTTTTAAGATTGACTAGTTCTGCCAACGGTTGCGCTACGAGTAAATCGCACTTTAATGTATCGGCAATTAACTGATTTAAATCGACTTGATTGATGGGTGCGAGCGTAATTGTCTCGACGCTAACTCCAGTTTTGGCGATTTCGGTTGTTGCTAAAATTGCTGGATGAATTGGTGAGACTTCATTATCTCGATAAGCTCCTAATACCAATAAATACTCGCTATCTTCCATCAACGATTGGAGTAAATTTAAAGATGCTAAATCTGCCCATTGCAAATCGTCGAGAAATAATACCAGCGGATGTGCAGCGGTGCAAAATAAGCCGACAAACTTTTGCATTAATAAATAGAATCGTTGCTGTGCCGCACTACCAGCTAATTCTGCTACTGGGGGCTGCTTACCAATAATCCGTTCTAGTTCGGGAATGACATCGATGAGTACCTGTCCGTTATCGCCAACTACTGCGAGAATTTGGTTTTGGCGATCTTGCAGTTGTGCTGGTGATTCTGCGAATAATTGTCCTATTAAATTGCGGAAGGCTTGGACGAAAGCAGAAAAGGGAATATTGCGCCCAAATTGGTCGTATTTACCCTGAATAAAATAACCCCGCTGACGGACGATCGGTTTATGAACTTCTTTAATAACTACAGTTTTACCGATACCCGAATAGCCTGCGACCAAAACGATCTCGGTTTTACCACTACTACTAACTCTATCAAAAGCCGCTAATAAGGTATTAACTTCTGGCTCTCGACCGTAGAGTTTTTCACAAATCAGAAAGCGATCGCTCGGATCGCGATCTCCTAGATTGAATAAGCCAATTTTGCCCGACTGTTGCAACTGGTTCAAGCAAAGCTCCAGATCGTGTTTCAATCCTAATGCATTCTGATAGCGATCTTCAGCATTTTTGGACATTAACTTACGAACCAGCTCGGAAATC
>NZ_JANPLS010000345.1:0-2314 GCF_031422475.1 Chamaesiphon sp. VAR_48_metabat_403 | reverse complement strand
GCCGGAAGATCCGACGGTGTTGTTGACGATCGCGGGGATGTTACCATTTAAGCCGATCTTCTTGGGTCAACGCCAGCCCGATTTTCCCCGTGCGACGACTTCCCAGAAATGTATCCGTACCAATGATATCGAGAATGTGGGGCGGACGGCGCGGCATCATACGTTTTTCGAGATGTTGGGAAATTTTAGCTTTGGGGACTATTTCAAGGAACAAGCGATCGAATGGGGTTGGGAAATTTCGACGCAGGTGTTTAATCTCCCGCCTGAGCGGTTGGTTGTCAGCGTGTTTGAGGATGACGATGAAGCTTTTGCGATCTGGCGGGACAAAATTGGCGTGAATCCCCTGCGAATTAAGCGGTTGGGGGCTGATGATAATTTTTGGGTTTCGGGGCCTACAGGCCCTTGTGGGCCATGTTCTGAGCTTTATTATGATTTCCATCCCGAACTGGGGAATGACAATATCGATTTGGAGGATGACAGCAGATTTATTGAGTTTTATAATCTGGTGTTCATGCAGTACAACCGCGATGTTGATGGCAATCTCACGCCGTTGGCGAACAAGAACATCGATACGGGGATGGGTTTGGAGCGGATGGCGCAAATCCTGCAAGATGTACCGAATAATTATGAGACAGATCTGATTTTTCCGATCGTCCAAACTGCGGCGGATATTGCGGGAGTTGATTACAATTCTAGCGATGAGTCAACTAAAACTTCGCTCAAAGTTATCGGCGATCACGTTCGCGCTGTCGTTCACATGATTGCAGATACTATCCGCGCATCAAATACGGGACGAGGTTATGTTCTTCGTCGTCTGATTCGTCGCGTCGTGCGACATGGGCGATTAATCGGCATCGAGGGTGAATTTATCACTAAAGTAGCTGAAAGTGCGATCGCGATGTCTGAATCTGCATATCCTAATGTGCGGGAAAAATCCGATAAAATCTTTGCCGAACTCCAACGAGAGGAGATCCAGTTTTTAAAAACACTCGCGCTTGGCGAGAAACTACTGGCAGAAGTAATCGAGCGACTGAAACAATCGGGCGATACGATAATTGCTGGGGATGATGCGTTTAAACTTTATGATACTTATGGTTTCCCCCTAGAATTAACTCAGGAGATTGCCGAAGAACAAGGTTTGACAGTAGATGCAGCGGGTTACGATCGCGCAATGCAGGTACAGATCGAGACTGGTCGCGGTAATCGTGAGACAATCGATCTCACTGTACAAGGTACCCTCGATAGTTTTGCCGAACACCTCCAGGCAACGGAATTTATCGGCTACAAGTCGATGAATAGTCAAGCGGAAGTCGTGGCAATATTAGTCGATGGTGCCGCCGATACCGAAGCCGATGCAGGTACAAACGTCCAAATTATCCTCGATAAAAGCCCCTTCTATGCCGAATCTGGCGGACAAATCGGCGATCGCGGTTACTTGTCGGGCGATAATTTATTAGTCCGGATCGATGATGTTAAAAAGGAGTCAGCATTCTTCGTTCACTTCGGATCGATCGAGCGTGGAAACTTGCGAGTTGGCGATACAATTACCGCCCAAATCGATACCGCTTGTCGTCGTCGCGCTCAAGCAAATCATACCGCAACTCATTTATTACAAGCAGCCTTAAAACTCCTGGTAGATCCTGAAATTTCTCAAGCAGGTTCGTTAGTTTCATTCGACAGATTGCGGTTCGATTTTAACTCTCCTCGCGCCCTTACACCTGCGGAAGTTCAACAGGTAGAAGAGTTAGTAAATACCTGGATTACTGAAGCACATTCAGCCGAAATAGAGGTCATGCCGATCGCGCAAGCTAGAGCTAAAGGTGCCGTCGCGATGTTTGGTGAAAAATACGGCGATGAAGTCCGCGTCATCGATTTTCCTGGCGTATCGATGGAATTGTGCGGTGGTATTCATGTGAATAATACTGCTGAAATTGGGGCATTTAAAATCATCAGTGAAGCCGGAGTTGCTGCGGGAGTGCGGCGGATCGAAGCTGTGGCGGGTAATGCAATTTTAGACTATCTCAATGTCCGCGATAAAGTAGTCAAAGAATTGAGCGATCGGTTTAAAGCTAAACCCGAAGAAATCCTCGATCGGATCTCGACAATGCAAACCGAACTTAAAGCCAACCAGAAACAATTGGAGATGGTGAAAGGCGAACTTGCGATCGCTAAATCCGAGCAATTACTATCACAAGCCCAAACTGTTGGTGATTTTAAAATTATTATCGCCGAACTGGGTGATGTCGATGCTAATGCGCTCCAAACTGCGGCGGAACGGCTATTAAATAAACTCGGTGAAGGTGCGATCGTACTA